>DATEAH010000005.1 GCA_035288465.1 Patescibacteria group bacterium
GGCGGGGATTTTTAAAACTTGACCTTGTTTGATGACACTATCTTCGGATAAACCATTATATTCGGCAATTTTTGTCCAGGGTAAATTAAATTTTAAACCAATCGTAAACAAGGTTTCGCCGGCTTTAACAGTATATTCCTGAACCGAAGATCCGTCCGTGACTGGGGTTTTGGACTTATTGGTATTTGTTTCGCCCTTGACTTCGCCGGAATTTGCGGTTTCAGATTTGGCATTATTTTTGTTGGCAATTTTCTTGCCCCAAAATATTCCGCCAAAAATTCCAGCACCAGCTCCGACTAAAAAAACCAAAACAAACATTGCCACTAACATTCCAAAGCCAGCTGGACCTTTGCGCAAATTGTTATCAATTTTTTCCTCAATCCTGCTCATTGCTCCTCCGAAAAATTGAAAAATTTGATATTATCGAAGGCTAAAAAAAGATAAATTGTTAAAAATTTAATATTGGTAACTTCTCATTACTAATTGTGATTTGATTTGCCGTAAAGTATCTAAAACTACTGAAACCAAAATCAAAACACCTGTTCCACCGATTACTAAAGTAGGAATTTGAGTAATTGCTTGGACGATAAAAGGTAAAATAGCAATTATCCCCAAAAAAAGACCGCCTGATAAATTTAACCGGTGCAAAAGTTTTGACAGATATTGTTTGGTTTCTCGGCCAGGCCGAATTCCGGAAATAAAACCGCCTTGTTTTTGGAGATTTTCAGAAATTTTTTCCGGATTAAAAACAATCGCGGTATAAAAATAGGTAAAGGCAATGATTAACACAAAATATAAAATTCCATAAATAGTTTGATTATTAAAGAAACTATTTACTTTGGTGGCAATGTCAACTAAGGTTTCGGATTTGGCATTCATTAAAAATTTGGCAATCGTACCAGGAAAAATAATGATTGAGAGGGCAAAAATGATTGGAATAACGCCGCCTTGATTGACACGCATTGGCAAATATGTTGAAGCGCCGCCAGTGACATTTGAGCCTCGAACTCTTTTCGCATAAGTAACAGGAATTCTCCTCTCACCTTCAGAAACAATAATAATAAAAACTACCACCGCGACAGCAATTAAGGCAAAAACGGTCAAGCCTAAGAGTTTGGTCCAATCAATCGCTCCGCCGGTAAAAATTAAAGCAAAAGTATCGCGCAACATTTTAGGAATACCAGAAATAATTCCTAAAGTAATAATTAAGGAAACGCCATTGCCTAAACCATTTTCTGAAATTAGCTCGCCTAACCACATTAATAAAATCGTGCCAGCAGTGACGGTTAATAAAGCCGAGACCATGTTAACGCCGCCTAAACCGCTTGTAAGAATCGCCGGCTGACCAGAAGCACCTTTGGTTAACAACGAAATCATGGCATATGATTGGATTAAAGCTAAGGGAACGGTTAAATACCTTGTCCACTGATTGATTTTCTGTTGGCCAGATTCGCCTTCTTTGGATAATTCTTCCAGAGCGGGAATGACCATGGTTAAAAGTTGCATCACAATAGAAGCGGTGATATAGGGCGCAACACCCATTAAGATGATGGAAAAATTTTCCATGGTGCCGCCAGAAAAAAGATTTAAGAGGCCAAAAATTTGGTTGCGTCCAAAAAATTCCCTTAAAGCTGATAAATCAACACCTGGCAAAGGAAGGTGGGCTAAAATTCGAACTAAAATTAAAATCGCGATAGTATAAATGACTTTTAAACGTAAATCGCGATAGAGAAAGAAACTTTTAAATTGAGACGATAGAGACATTAGTTTCCTTTGGTATTTATTTTATCTTTGGTTGATTGTTTCGTCGCTTTGGGAGTTGATTTTTTGGGTGGAGTTTTGGTAACTTTTTTGGAGACAACTTTAATTGAACCTGAGGTTTTTTCAATTTTCTTTTGAGCATTTTTGCTAATTGCCAAACCCTCAAAAGTTAAAGCATGGTCAATTTTACCATTGGCTAATATTTTTATTTTAGTATTTTCGGTCTTAATAAGCCCTTTTTCTAAAAGTGTTTTTGGAGAAACTATTTCTTTGGCAGTAAAAGTTTTATTTATTTGTTCTAAATTAATGACTCTGGTTTTGGGTCTGTTTCTAAAAAATCCTTTTTTCTTGGGCAATCTCATTTTGAGCGGAGTTTGGCCACCCTCAAAACCGATTGGTAAATTATAACCAGTTCGAGATTTTAAGCCTTTAGTCCCTCGACCGGCAGTTTTGCCATATCCGGAACCAATTCCGCGTCCGACTCTTTTTTTCTTTTTCCGAGGCATAATTGGTTTTAAGGTATGTTGTTTCATTGTCTCGCCCTTTCTGCTAATTCTTCCAAAGCTCCCATAATCGCTTTAAGATTATTAATTTTATTGGGCGAACCTAAAATTTTCCCAAGAATATTTTTGACGCCAGCCAAATTAGCCACAATTCTAACTGGACCACCAGCAATAATGCCAGTACCTTTAGCAGCCGGTTTTAAGAGAACAACCGCGGCTCCAAATTCAAATCTAATTTCGCGGGTAATTGTTTCGTTTTTAATCGGAATTTGGATTAAATTTTGGCGAGCTTTACGGGCCGCTTTTTGAACTGCTGTCGCGACATCATTGGCTTTGGCAACCCCTAATCCTACTTTACCATTTTTATCGCCAACCACAACTGTAGCTCGAAATCTCATTCTTTTACCACCAGCCACAACTCTGGTGACACGATCAACTTGAACGACATTTTCAGAAAATTCATCCCTGGGACGTTCTTTTTTGTTAAAACGAGCTTTTCTCATTCTAACTTCGGGCATATTTTGTGGACCCATTGGTATTCTTTTTGGCATATTGAACCTTTCTAAAATTCCAAGCCAGCTTTTCTGGCACCGCCTGCAAAAGCTTTAACGCGACCATGATATTTATAACCGCCCCGATCAAAAATTACTTTGCTGATTTTTTTCGCTTTAGCATTTTTAGCGGCTAATTCGCCAACCAAAAAAGCAATTTGGGTTTTAGTTTTTTTGGTAATGGTACTTTTTGCCAATTTAATATCACTGGCAGTGGCTAAAGTTTGACCTTTTTCGTCATTGATAAACTGAACCCAAAAATGGGTATTACTTTTGAAAACTGCTAATCTGGGACGAAGTGCGGTACCTTTAACTTTGGCTCTAATATTTTTTCTTCTTTTTTTTCGTTGCATAAGTTTAAAATTTGCATTCATTTTATTCCTTCCCGCCTTCAATTTTGGCCACGGCCTTGCCAGCTTTTCGGCGAATAATTTCGTCAGAATATTTAATTCCCTTGCCTTTATATGGCTCAGGCTTTTTAATTGATCTGATGATCGCGGCGGTTTGTCCGACTTTTTGTTTATCAATCCCGGAAATTTTAATCTTGTTTTTTTCAACCACTAATTCGATGCCTTCTGGAGCTTCAAATTCAACCGGATGAGAAAAACCAAGGCTTAAAACTAAATGACGAGCGTCTTCGGTTTTAGCCCGAAAACCAACGCCAATCAGTTCTAAAGTTTTTTGATACCCCTCGGAAACCCCCACGACCATATTTTTAATTTGGGCACGAGTTAACCCCCACAATCTTTTTGATCTGGTATCTTGATTTTTAGGGATAATCTGCAATAAATTATTTTCAATTTTTATCTCACAAGCTAATTTCATTTTAAAATCAAGGTTCCCTTTCGGACCTGAAACTTTGACTTTTTGATCACCAACCGTGACTTGTACCCCTTCTGGAATTGTAATTATTCTTCGGCCAAGCTTTGACATTTATCTCCTTACCAAACTCGACAAATTACTTCACCGCCTAAACCAGTTTTTTTTGCATCCATATCGTTCATTAAACCTTTTGGCGTGGAAATAACTAATCGGGTATAACCTCGGGTGAGTTTGGAAATTTCTTTGGTTGAAATATAATACCGGCGGCCAGGTTTCGAAATACGAATTATATCAGAAATTGCCGGTCGCTCATTTTGATATTTTAAAGTTAGCACCAAAAACATTCTTTTAGCCCTGGTAACTTTTTTAAAACTATCGATAAAATCTAATGTTACTAAAACTTTGGCAAAATTTTCTTTAAATTTGGAATGAGGCACGAATACTTTCGCTTTTTGAATATTCTGGGCATTTTTGATTCTGGCAATCATGTCTGATATTGGGTCTGTCATTTTGAATCTCCTTTGATCTTACCAACTCGCTTTGGTTATTCCTGGTAAATCCCCTTTTGAAGCTAATTCGCGGAAACAAATTCTACACAAGCCAAAATCCCGCATAAAAGCTCTTTTTCGACCACATTTTAAACAACGGCTGACTTTTCTGGTTGAATATTTTGGTTTACGTTGTGATTTTAAAATTTGCGATTTTTTAGCCATTTTTCTCCTTAGTTTGGAAAATAATTCCTAATTGTCGAAATAATAATTCGGCTTCTTCTCTATTTTTGGCATTGGTGACAAAATTAATCTGAAGCCCAAAGGTTTTGACAACTTGATCTGGTTTAATCTCAGGAAACACAATTTGTTCACGAATGCCTAAATTTAAATTAAAACCTTGATCTAAAGCTGATGGTTTTACTCCACGAAAATCTCTAATTCGAGGCAAGACAATATTGATAATTTTATCCATAAAATTATACATTCTTTTGCCTCTTAGAGTTACCACCAAACCGACCGGCATGCCCTTTCTCAATTTAAAACCAGAAATGGCTTTAGTTGATTTGGCAACCTTGGGTTTTTGGCCGGTTATATGGGATAAATCCAAAATTATAGGCTCTAAACTTTTAGAATCTTCAGACATCATCCGGCCAATTCCAACATTAACAATCACTTTAGTAACTTTGGGAACGGCTAAATTATTTTTATATCCAAAATTTTTCTTGAAAAAGGGGATAATTTCTTTTTGGAATTTGGTTTGTAATTTGTCCATAAACCTCATTTGTTTAAATTTCTTCAGCGCATTTTTTACAAATTCTAACTTTTTTTTGCGCCGTGATTTTAAAACCTGTTCTGGTGGCTTTGTGACATTTTGGGCAAATCAACATTAAATTCGAAGTGGTGATCGGAACGGCAATTTCAACTTTACCACCTTTGGGATTTTTTTTAGTCGGTTTGACATGTTTTTTAATAATATTAATGCCTGAAATTTGAACTTTGCGATTCTTGGGAAATGCTTTTTCGATTTTACCGGTTTTACCACGATCTTTGCCTGAAATTACTAAAACATTGTCGCCTTTTTTAAGTTTAATGCTGATATTTTTTAAATTTTTATTCTGAAACTTATGAATTTTCATTTTTTATACTACCTCTGGGGCTAAGGAAATAATTTTTTTATAACCCCTTTCCCTTAATTCTCGAGCGACTGGCCCTAAAATTCGGGTGCCTTTCGGATTTTTATCAGGATTAATAATCACCACGGCGTTATCATCAAATTTAATTGACGAACCGTCTCGGCGTTTAAAATTCTGGCGTTGTCGGACAATGACGGCTTTCACCACCTGCTTTTTCTTAACTTGACCATTTGGAATAGCACTCTTTACAGATGCAGTGATTAAATCGCCAATTCGAGCATAACGACGCTTAGTGCCACCAACAACTTGAATACACAATAATTCTCTGGCACCAGAATTGTCGGCAACTTTTAATCTTGAATATAATTGAATCATAATACTCCTAAAATCACAGTTTAGGCGAGGCGTCTTAAGACTTGCCAATGTTTATTTTTTGAAATTGGCCGAGATTCAATAATTTCGACGGTTTCGCCTTCTTTGAATTCGTTTTTGGGATCATGAGCTTGAAAATGTCGATTAATTTTAAATTTCTTGCGATACACAGGATGTTCTTTCAAGCGCTCAACTGAAACTACCACGGTTTTATCCATTTTATCGGAAATAATAACGCCTTTTAAAATCTTTTTATTGGAAAATTTAGGTAAACTTTTAGATTTTTGGGAAGATTTTTTAATAGGAGTAGTTTTAGTTTTCATTTTGATCCTTATGGTTATCTATTTTTTGGGATTGATTATTTTTAATTTTTTTATCTGCTGTTTCTTCTTTTAAGGAAGAATCTTTAATTAAATCTGCGGCTATTTTTTCTCGAATCACAGTTTGACAACGGGCGATATTTTTTTTGACTTTTTTTAAATCAGCGGTTTTCTTTAATTTTTCCATTAAATGATCCTTTCGCATTTGAAAATATTTTTCCCGCTCAACTTGTAATTCTTTGACCAACTCGGGTAAGTTTTTATTTCGAATTTTCTTTAATTCCTCTTTAGTCTTCATTTATTCTTCCTTTTCCACAAATCTGGTTCGAATTGGTAGTTTAAAGGCGGCTAGAGTGATGGCTCTTTTAGCTAATTCTCGGGTAACTCCATCCATTTCAAACAAAATTGTCCCAGGTGCTACGCGAGCCACAAAATGTGAAACCGCTCCTTTACCACCACCCATTCGAGTTTCAACAGGCAAAGCTGTTTTAGGTTTGTCCGGATAAATTCTAATCCAAACTTCTCCGCCACGCTTAATTTCCCGGGTCATGGCACGTCTAGCAGCTTCAATCTGACGAGCGGAAATTAATCTAGCTTCTAAAGCTTTTAAGCCATATCTGCCAAAGACCAAATTTTGACCTTTGGTGGCAACTTTTCTCAAAGTGCCTTTTTGCTGTTTTCGATATTTCATTTTTCGTGGCATTAACATGATAACTCTTTTTTAATACTTATTTTAGGTTATTTATTATTTTCTTCGATTTTTTTATAAACCCAAACTTTAATACCAATGGTGCCATATTTAGTAAAAGCATCAACTTTGGCAAAATCTAAGGGGATTTTGAGGGTTTGCGTCGGAATCGAGCCTGAACCAAATTTTTCTCGACGCGCAATTTCAGCACCATTTAAACGTCCCCCAATTTCAATTTTAATCCCGATGGCGCCAGCATCTTTAGCACGCTCAATTGCCATATTAACGGCGCGGCGATATGCGACCCGACGGGCAAGTTGAAAAGCAATATTTTCAGCAATAATTTGCGCTCTCGTGTCTGGATCGTGAACTTCAAAGATTTCAATTTTGACTTTTTTACCGATTTTTTTGTCTAAATAATTTTTTAAATCTTCAGTCCCCTTACCGCTGCGACCAATGAGGACACCCGGTTTCGGGGTATAAATTAAAATTTTAATATCCCCACCTCGTTCTCTAACAATTTCAATTAACTCAATCGTGCCAAGGCTAAATTTGGCTTTGATTTCTTTTCTAATATTTAAATCTTCCATCACGATTTGAGGATAATTTTTTTTGCTATACCATTTTGAATGCCAATTTTTATTTAGAGGCAGTCTTAGACTTTCTGGATTGACTTTTTGTCCCATTTTCTTCTCCTTTTTTTGCAGCTGGGGTTATGGTTGGTTTATTATTTTTATGGTCGGTTAATTTTTTTGAAGTGTTTTTTTCGGTTTTTGTAGATTCAACTTTATCTTCATATTTGGATGGTTTTTGGGGAGCTTTAACGTCTGCTAAAATGATGGTCAGATGAGAGGTGCGACGCTTGATAATGTCGGCTCGGCCTTTGGCGCGAATTTTTCTTCTTTTTAAGGATGGACCGCCGTCAACTCTAATTTCTTTAATAGAAAGTTTTTCACCATCTAAATCCTTTTCTTTGGCAGCTGCGAGGGCGGATTTTAACAATTGATGAATATATTTTGCCGATTTGGTGGGTGAAAATTTCAACGATTCTTCGGCTAAAATTGCCTTTTCGCCACGAACGGAATCGGCGATTAATCTCGCTTTTTTGGGTGAAACTCTGGCATATTTGAAACAAACCTTAATCTCTGTTTTTTCCATTTTTTCCTTTATTTTTTAGTCGCAGTTGCACTTTCGCTAGTTGTGCTAATTGCTCCGGCTTGGCGTTGACCCATTTCTTCCTCACGAGCCATTCTACCACCATGTCTGGTAAATTTTCTGGTTTTTGAAAATTCACCTAATTTATGTCCGACCATTTCCTCGGAAATTTTGACTGAAATGTGTTCTTTGCCATTGTGAACGCCAAAAGTAAAACCAACCATCTCCGGGGTAATTGTGGCTGATCTTGACCAAGTTTTAATTGGTTTTGAATCGCCAGCGGCTTTTTTGGCAACTTTTTTCAATAATTTTTCATCAATATATGGACCTTTTTTAAGGGATCTGGACATGATACTCCTAAGATATTATTTTCTTTTTTTAACAATTAATCTGTCAGAAGCTTGGCGTTTTCTGGTTTTATAACCTTTTGTAGGTTTGCCCCAAGGAGTTTTTGGCGATGGCATACCAACCGATGAGCGACCTTCACCACCACCATGAGGGTGAGCGTTTGGGGACATGGCCACACCTCGGACTTTGGGTCTAATATTTTGCCAGCGTTTTCGGCCAGCTTTACCAATCTTGATGAGTGAATTTTCTGGAAATGACAAGGCGCCAATTGAGGCTGAGCATTCGGCTAAGACTTTTTTAACTTCTCGGGATGGAAACTGAATTGTAACATATTTTCCCTCTTTTGACAAGAGTTGAGCCGAAGCACCTGCCGATCTAACAGTTTGTCCGCCACGACCAGGATTTAACTCGATATTGTGTAAAACCGTACCAGTGGGTAAATTTTTTAATTTGGCGCGATTTCCAGTTTTGACCGGGGTTTTATCGGCAAAAATTACCGAATCTGTAACTTTTAAACCTTGTGGCGCTAAAATATATCTTTTTTCACCATCCGAAAAAACAATTTGAGCAATTCGAGCGGTTCGATTAGGATCATATTCAATTGAAACTACTTTGGCTGAAAGATTTAATTTATTCTGTAAAAAATCAATTTTTCGAAAAAGTCTTTTGGCACCACCGCCTCTTTGACCAACCGAAATTCCAGCTTTGGTGTGACCTCTCTTGCGATTATTTTTAACAATTAAAGATTTTTGCGGCTTTTTGGCGGTAATTTCTTTAAAATCTGCGCCGGACATTTTTCGACGCGCTTGTGAAGTATTTTTATATTTCTTAATTCCCATAAGAATCCTTTTTAAAGATGTTTAAAATTATTTAATCGTTTCAAAGCCGGGAATTTTTTGACCCTTTTTCAAAACCACGATGGCCTTTTTTTGACCTTTGATTTTTCGAACCATCATCCCATGCTTGGTAGGAGTTGCTTTCTGTTTGCCGGGATTTTTGGTAATGTTTATTTTAAGCGGATTAACTTTATATATTTTCTTGACTGCCGCATTAATTTGATTTTTGGTAGCAGTTTTAGCAACTAAAATCGTAAATTTACCGCTGTTAGCTAAAAAGGCGGTTTTTTCGGTTACTTTCGGGCCGATAATTATTTCATAACTTTCCATTAATGCTCCAGGAATATTAAAATGTTTTAACTATTTGTTCAAAACCAGCCTTGGTAGTTAAAATATATTCGAAATTTAATAAATCTAAAATATTTAAACTATCAGGCGATAAAATCTTTACATAAGCTAAATTCCGTGCAGATTTAATGATCTTTTCATCACGAACATCAGGAAGCAATAACACGGTGTCAAAAATATTCAAATTTGATAAAATTTCCTGCATTTTTTTAGTTTTAATTTCAGATAAAGCCAATTTTTCGACAATGATTAATTTTTGATGGGCAATTTTATCAGACAAAACCGCTTGGACGGCACTTTTTCGTTCTTTTTTGGGCATTTGAATTTGATAATTATTTTCAGGAGTTGGCCCAAAAGCGACGCCACCTTTTCGCCAAATTGGGTTTCGAGACGACCCAAATCGAGCACGTCCGGTGCCTTTTTGCCGCCAAGGTTTTTTACCACCGCCCCGTCTTTCGGCTCGGTTTTTGGTGTGGGCCGTGGAAATTTGTTTCTTGGCTAATTGCCATTGAACGGCTTTTAAAATCAAGTGTTCTTTGGGGGTAATTTTTAAAACCTCAGGAATTGAAATTTGGCCAGCTTTTTCGCCGTTTAATTTAAAAACCTGAATCTTTAAAACTTTTTTATTGGTGGGGATTTTTTGAGCAATTGTTTTTGGCATTAGACTCCTATTCAGCTTTAACTAAGACTAAATTACTCTTGGCTGCACCCGGAACAGCCCCTTTGATTAATATAATATTTTTATCAGCTTGAACATCAATGATGACGGCTTTTTTAATGGTGATATTATCACTGCCCATATGTCCCGGCATTTTTTTGCCTTTTACGACGTGTTGTGGAAACATGGAACCAATTGATCCTGGACGACGATGGTGGTGTGAACCATGAGTCTCTGGACCTCGAGAAAAGCCATGTCTTTTGATTACACCAGCAAAGCCTTTTCCCTTTGAAACTCCTTGAACATTGACTTTATCGCCAGTTTGAAAAATATCCGCTTTGATTTCTTGCCCAAGTTCCAAATTATCAATTTTCTTGGCGGGAATTTCTCTAACAAAACTTAAATTTTTCGAAATTTTAGCTTTAGCGAGATGACCCTTTTGGGTTTTTAAAAGATGCTTTTTTTCACGAAAAGCTAATTGGACGGCGGTGTAACCATCTTTTTCTGGCGTCCTTAATTGCGAGATATAACATGGCCCAGCTTCAACGACGGTGACTGGCTGAGGATGATTTTTATCGTCATAAACTTGGGTCATGCCAATTTTTCTGGCGAGAATAAAATTCATATTATCTCTCTAAAAAATAAATTAATCGTCCGGAACTAGCCTTAATTTTATCTTTTAATTATCTAAAAGTATCAAGGCTGTTATCTGGACTTTAACTTTAAAATTATCAATTTAGCAATTATTTATATTCTATCTCAAAATTTTTAGAAAGTCAACATTTATAGTATTTATAGTATTTTTTAGGTGGTAAATTCAAAAGTGGCAAGAATATCATCAGAGATTGAATCGTGAGTGCCAGCCGCATTTGAATTTTCCCACATAATCGAATATTCTTTACCTTTATAAATGATATAAATCGTCGTTTGAAAGCTGCCGTCCAACATGCTGGGGGTGGTGGAGACTAATTTTAAAGCACTTTGACCATCAACAGTAATAGTAGATTCGATATCGGCTGAGTCTTGGCTTCTTAATTGGGCAAAGGTTTGTGTTTCAGAAGGAATTACCACGGACAATTTAGTAATTTTATATTCTGATTCGCAAGGAGGAGTATTGCCAAAATCAGTATCATCAACTAAAACTAAATCTTTGGTGCCAACTCTTCTACTATAGGTTTGGGTATCATAGCAACCTTCAGCGACAAAATAATTTGTTGGATATTTGAATTGATAATTTTGAGGCTCATTAATATAGGTTTTCCAGTCGGCAGTTTTTTTATCGATCCCGGAACTACTTTCATCATCTGAGGTTGAGTTAGGTTTTACAGTCACGGTGGCGCTCTTTTTTTCTAAATCTGGAATGATTTTGTAATTGTAATAAGCCCAGACACCACCGCCGGCAGCCGCAGCAGCTAAAAGCACCAATAAAATACCCAAAATTGTGGAAATCCCTTTTTCGGAATTTGGTTCCATTTTCCCTCCTTGATGAATTGTTTTATAATTTAGAATATTCTAAAACTTTAATGATTTCATTGCCAAATCAATGGTGTCCATTAATTCACCAAAACTCAATTGACTTCGTGTTTTAGATTCAATTAAAGTTTTAAATTCAGCATGGATTCTTGTATTAACGATTTCTTGTTGATTGAGGGCGGTATTATTTAATTGATCATTGAGAGCTTTGGTTTCTTTGGTAAAGGAAGACATACTATAATCAATGTTTACAACCGCGTTTTCGTCTTGATTAAAAAGTACTACATAATAGGTAGGATAAATCCCGACATCTTGTCCGGAAGTATTAATGCAAGAGAAACCGCGTGATTTATTGTCTGTGGAAGCAATGTATTTCCAGCTAATGGCGGACGAACCATTATATGGAAAAAATTCAATACTGAATTTACTTAAACGATTTATCAATTCGGGGGCTAGCTTTTGATTACTATATATTTCTTTCATCAAGGTTAATGCTTGCTTTCTTTCCGCTGAGGGCATAGTATATGGTTCGTTGGACGAATAGTTGCTCCATTTTGTCAAATTAGCATATTCTCCAATAACATTTGATTCGGTTTCTTTTTTATTCACCATATAAAATGAAATATCTTCCTTGGTGTTATTTTCCCATCCACTCTCCCTTCCACTCTCCCTAGTAATTTTCCAGGTTTCTGGATATTTTAAAGTTGCTTTAGAAAAATCTAGGGTTAAAGTTTTCCAATTTGCAGTTTCGTCAGTTTTCGGGGTGGTGGTTGTTGAAGTCGAGGCTTTGTTGAGGTCTGGGATGACTCGATAGTTGTAATACGCCCAAACGCCACCACCAGCTAATAGCGCAATTAATAATAAGAGCAAAATTCCAGTAATTGTGGAAATGCCCTCTTGTGGATTTTCTCCATTGGTTGGCTCGCTTGTTGGTGCAGCTGGTGCTTGTTCGGTTGGTGGAGTTGGATCAGGTGCGGGATTAGCCACATGAAATTGATCTTGTTCTTCGCCCATGGGTTCCTCCTTTTAGTTCAATTTAAAAATAAAAAAATAGATATTATATATTAACTACATTTTAATTTCAATATCAACTCCGGCGGGTAAATCGAGTGTCATCAAAGAATCTACGGTTTTTGAAGTGGGATTGACAATATCAATTAAACGTTTGTGAACACGCATTTCAAACTGTTCTCGGGCATCTTTATGGACATTCGGCGATTTTAGGACGGTATAAAGAGTCCGTTGCGTGGGCAAAGGAATTGGACCCGACACTAAGGCACCGGTTCTTTCCGCGGTTTCAACAATTTTCTCCGCGGCATTATCGGCAATTCGATAATCAAAGGCAGTTAATTTAATGCGAATCTTGGTTTTCTTTTTAATACTAGTGGTCTTGGGAGACATTTTTTTAAATTCCTAAATATTTTCTACAAAATACGAATCGGCACAAAAATACAAAAAGTTGATTGAAGTTGATTGATTTTATATAATACGAATTCTGACAAAAATACGAAACGTAAAATTTTATTTTTGTATTTTGGTATAATTTTTGTATTTCGTAGATTACTTTATAACTTTAGTAACGACACCGGCACCAACAGTCTTGCCACCTTCTCGAATGGCAAATCTCATTTTTTCTTCGATGGCAACCGGTTGAATTAATTTAATTTTTAAATTAGTGGTGTCGCCCGGCATAACCATTTCCGTACCTTCTGATAATTCAACTTCGCCGGTCACATCAGTGGTGCGAATATAGAATTGTGGTTTATAACCTTTAAAAAACGGGGTATGTCGACCACCTTCTTCTTTTGTCAAAACATAAACTTCGGCTTCAAATTCGGTATGAGGCGTAATTGAGCTGGGCTTGGCTAAAACTTGTCCTCGCTCAACTTGGTCCCTTTCGATACTTCTCAAAAGCACCCCGACATTATCGCCGGCTTGACCTTCGTTTAGGGATTTTCTAAACATTTCTACGCCGGTGACAGTGGTTTTTTTAGTCGGATGCAAACCAATTATTTCTAATTCCTCGCCAACTTTAACAATGCCTCTTTCAATTTTGCCGGTCACGACAGTACCGCGACCTTTAATTGAAAAAACGTCTTCAACTGGCATCAAAAATGGCTTGTCGGTTTCTCTCTTGGGATCTGGGATAAAATCATCCATGGCTTTTAAGAGTTCTTCGATTGATTTTTCCGCTTCCGCATCGCCTTCTAAGGCTTTTAAGGCAGAACCTCGAATAATGGGGGTTTTATCGCCAGGATATTTATATTTGGTTAAAAGATCTCTAATTTCTTCTTCCACCAAATCAATTAATTCTGGATCTGAAACTTGATCAACTTTATTGATGAAAACAACAATTTCAGGCACACCCACTTGTCTGGCTAACAAAATGTGTTCTCGAGTTTGTGGCATTGGGCCATCAGTCGCGGCCACGACTAAAACGGCGCCATCCATTTGCGCGGCACCAGTAATCATGTTTTTGATGTAGTCTGCATGACCTGGAGCGTCAATGTGTGCATAATGTCGCTTGTCGGTTTCATATTCCAAATGATAAAGTGAAATTGTGAGTCCACGCTCTTTTTCTTCGGGAGCGTTGTCAATTTGGTCAACTTTAAAAGGCTCAGCTTTGCCTTTTTTGGATAAGACATGGGTAATGGCCGCAGTTAAAGTAGTTTTTCCATGGTCAACATGACCAATCGTACCTACGTTTAAGTGGGGCTTGGTTCTTTCGAAGGATTTTTTCTCTGCCATTTTTCTCCTCAAAATTTTAGTTTAATGGATTTTTATAAATTGATGATTCTATTTTATCAGACTTTTGTTATTTTAACAAACTTTAAATTATATGTCAAGCGCCAACTTTTGGCTTTTTGGGAAAATTTTTAAATTTTAAACTAATTAAATTGAAATGATTTTGCAAATGCTTCAAAAATTGGCCAGAATTCATCTTTATCTTGAGAGGCAAACCAACCATCGATTATTATTAATTCATCTTTATTTTCGAATTTAATTTCTGCAGGAGCGGTATCTTCTGCAACATCTATATTGCTAATTAAATATTCTGAGGCTAAAAATTTTCCGAGAGTAATTTTCTTATTAATTTGGAATCGATCGCTGTTGTCGGTGTAACCTTCAAAAATTCCGATGGGCAAAATGCGGACGACAATTTGTGAACCATTTTCGATTTTTTTCTGGGGAGTGCTACCCCAATTCAAGTCTGAGCTAGAAAAACTAACAAAATCCTGAGCTGGCGATTTAGTGGTATCTTTATCTTCGCTAACTTTCCAAGTTGAAGGGTGACGAACGCTATAACTATAAGTTAAATTGGAATATTTTATCCAACTTGAAGTTAGCGTCTTTTGCAAATTTGAAGTTTTGTTTTTAGCGGCATCGGCTGCGGCTTGGTTTGAAGCTGGCACCAAACTTAAACCGGCGGCCCAAATCAAAATTGCCGCGACAGTGGCGCAGGTTATTAGCACAAATAAGGCTGGAATTGGATGAACTCTTCTCATTGCCCCTCAAATACATTATATACAAAACCGGTTGAGTTTATCAACTTTTTTCAGTTTTAGTTTTTTCAAAATCTCCCACAATTCGTTCAAAAATATGGTGTGGAACCGGTTCATAATGATCAAATTCCATAGTGGATGAACCGCGACCAGAAGTAAGGGTTCGCAAGGCGGTGGTGTAACCAAACATGGTTGCCAAGGGCACTTTAGCATCAATGACTTTCATATTGGTGCGGTCTGAAACTTGTTCAATCTGAGCACGGCGGCTGTTCAGGTCACCGGTGACATCACCCAAATCATCACTGGGGATAATAACTTCTAATTTCATAATCGGTTCGAGAATTTGTGGGGTAGCTTTTTTAACCGCACTTTGCAAGGCCATGGAACCGGCAATTTGGAAAGCAATTTCCGAAGAGTCAACTTCATGATAAGAACCATCATAAAGAGTCACGGCCAAATCAGTCAAAGGATAGCCGGCAAGAACCCCTCTTTGCGAAGCTTCTTTGATACCTTTTTCGACTGCTGGAATAAATTCTCGAGGAATGCGGCCACCGACAATTTTATCAATAAATTCAACGCCTTCGCCCCGTTCTTTGGGCTCAATATTAAGTAAAACGTGACCATATTGACCGCGACCACCGGTTTGTCGAATAAATTTGCCTTCAGCCTTGGCAGGTGCGGAAATGGTTTCTCTGTAAGCTACTTGAGGATTGCCAATATTAGCTTCGACGGAAAATTCACGCTTCATGCGGTCAACCAAAATTTCTAGATGTAATTCACCCATGCCAGAAATAATTGTTTGGCTGGTTTCTTCATCAACTTTGACTTTGAAGGTGGGATCTTCCTCGGCCAATCTTTTTAACGATTGGGCTAATTTTTCTTGATCGGCTTTTGTTTTCGGTTCAATGGCAATGGAAATGACCGGATCTGGAAAATTAATTTTTTCCAAAATAACCGGTTTTGCGGGGTCACACAAGGTATCGCCAGTAGTGGTCTCTTTTAAGCCCACGGCCGCGGCAATATCACCCGCATAGACCTCTTTGACTTCTTCGCGATGATTAGCGTGCATTCTTAAAATTCGGCCGATTCTTTCTCTCGCGCCGGTGCTGGCATTTAAAATATATGAGCCCGAGGATAAGGTTCCAGAATATACCCTAAAAAAGGCTAATTTGCCGACAAAAGGATCAGCGGCAATTTTAAACGCTAAAGCCGCAAATGGGGCGGAATCTTCGGGTTTAATTTCAATTTCGGTTTCATCTTTGGGGTTAGTACCTTTAATTTGAGGAGCTTCCAAGGGTGATGGTAAAAATCCAGCCACCGCATCTAATAAAGGCTGAACGCCTTTGTTTTTTAGGGCAGAACCGGTTAAAACTGGATAAATTTTATTTTCAATAGTGGCTTTTCGCAAAGCTTGATATAACTCATCATTAGTAATTTCTTTGCCGTCTAAATATTTTTGTAAAAGATCGTTTGAAGTCTCAACAATTTCTTCAATCATTTTATGACGCCATTTCTCAGCTTGAGCGTGATATTCCTCAGGCATTTCACTGGTGGTTAAGTCTTTGCCCAATTCATCAGCGTGTTTATAGGCTTTCATTTCAAATAAATTGATAATGCCTTCAAATTTATCCTCAGAACCGATTGGGATTTGGATGACAACGGCTTTGGCACCTAATTTATCTTTGATTGATTTAAATGATTTTTCAAAATCGGCACCCATACGATCCATTTTATTGATAAAACAAATTCGAGGCACTGCAAATTTATCAGCTTGACGCCAAACAGTTTCTGATTGTGGTTCAACACCGGCGACACCATCAAAAACTACCACCGCACCATCTAAAACACGGAGTGAGCGTTGGACTTCAGCGGTAAAATCAATGTGGCCCGGAGTATCAATAATATTAATCAAACAATTACCGTTAGAATCATCTAACCATTTGGGGATTGGCCAAAAACTGGTGGTCGCCGCCGCCGTAATAGTGATGCCGCGTTCTTTTTCTTGTTCCATCCAGTCCATCACCGCCGTACCTTCGTGAACTTCACCAATTTTATAGGTTTTTCCAGAATAATATAAAATGCGCTCTGTGACAGTGGTTTTGCCAGCATCAATATGAGCAATAATACCAATATTTCTAATTTTTTCGATCGGGTATTCGCGAGCCATAATAAGTCCTTTGGAAAAGTTATAAATTTTATTGAGCCTAAATTAATGATTATATTATAGGAATAAAAAAGCCTCTCCTTTAACTTTTAGCTTGAAACTCAGGCTTAAAGCCTGGCATAGTGGGCAAAAGCACGATTAACTTCAGCTAATTTGTGCATTTCCTGTTTTTTCTTGACCGCCGCCCCGATATTTTGAGCGGCATCCATTAATTCTTGAGCAAGATAATCTGCCATTTGACTACCTTGGCGATCGCGAGCCGCTTGGATAATCCAACGCATCGCTAAAGTTTGTTGGCGGTCCCTTTTCACTTCCATGGGTACTTGATAGGTCGCACCACCAATTCGACGCGAGCGCACTTCAAGTTGAGGGCAGGAATTGGAAATAGCGGTCTCAAAAATATCAACGGCTGGTTTTTTAAGTTTTACTTCACAAATTGCAAAAGCGGCATAAACAATTTTTTGAGCGGTGGATTTTTTGCCCCGTCTCATTAATTGATTAATAAATTTAGCTACTTGCGTAGAATTATATTTGGGATCCGGTTCAATTTGATTTTTTTTATAATTTCGAGCCTTACCTCTCATAAAATTCCTTTTTAAATCCAATTAAGATATTATTTGCCTCTTTTGGCACCATATTTAGAACGTCCTTGCTGCCGATTTTCCACACCAGCGGTGTCTAATTTCCCTCTCACTATATGATATCTGACACCAGGCAAGTCTTTGACTCTGCCACCGCGCAGCATAACCACAGAATGTTCTTGAAGATTATGGCCAATGCCGGGAATATAAGCGGTGACTTCTTGGCCATTAGTAAGCCTGACCCTAGCAATTTTTCGCAGGGCTGAGTTTGGTTTTTTAGGGGTGACGGTGGTGACTTTAATGCAAATGCCTCTTTTAAATGGTGAGGGATGAGAATATGACTTTCGTCTAAGGGTGTTAAAACCCCTTAAAAGAGCTGGCACTTTGGATTTTTTCTGGATTTTCCGACGCGGTTTTCTAATTAATTGTGATATGGTGGGCATTTTGGTTTCCTTAACTTTCTTATTTTATCCTAAAATTTAACTTTTGGCAAGCCTATTTGTAGTTTTTTAAATATTTTCCTAATTCTTGACCAATTATGCTGTGGCTAAAGCCAGTCCCGGCCGGGATAATTCGACCAATAATGACATTTTCTTTTAAGCCTCTTAAATGATCGATTTTACCTTTAGTGGCGGCATCGATTAAAGTTCTGGTGGTTTCTTGGAAAGAGGCCGCAGAAAGAAAACTTTCCGTGCTCAAAGCGACCTTGGTAATACCTAAAACGATATCTTCCATAATCGCTTGTGGCTTATTTTTATGGCTTAATTTTTCATTTTCAGTGACCACTAAAAACCGATCCACAATTTGGTTGGGTAGCCAAGCGGTGGCGCCGGGACTTTTAATGCGAACTTTTTGCAACATTTGTCTGACAATTAATTCAATATGCTTATCGTTAATGGTCTGACCTTGTGAGCTATAAATATTTTGGATTTCTTTAACAATATATTTTTCAACCATGCGTCGGCCAGAAATCTTCAACATTTGGTTAAGATTCCAAGCCCCTTCAGTTAAAGCAGTCCCTTTTTCGACCAGATCACTATTAGCAACCCGCAAATGCACCAAAGGAGAAACTTGATATTCGACAACCTTATATTCTCTGGAGGTTAAAGTGAGTTTATCTTTTTCGATTTTTACTTCGCCGTCAAAGATGGCTCTAAGCGGAGACTTGCTTGGGCAATTGGCTAAAATTTGTTTAGCTTTAACTTTATCGCCATTTTTAACGACCATTTTGTAGCCTTTGGCGAGCTTATATTCTTGAGTGCTTTTTACATTTGATTTAATGCGAATAATTTTATGGTCTTTTTCGTTCGCAAGACTGATATGACCGGAAATTTCCGAAATTTGGGCAGGATTGCGAGGGTTCCGAGCTTCAAAAAGTTCTTCAACGCGAGGTAAACCCTGAGTAATATCTTCACCGGCAATACCACCAATATGAAACGTCCGCATCGTCAACTGCGTACCAGGTTCACCAATGGCTTGCGCGGCAATAATACCGATGGCAGTACCAGTTTCTACTAAAGTGCCGGTGGCTAAATTGCGACCATAACATTTTTGGCAAATGCCGGGTTTAGCTTTACAGGTTAGGACGGAGCGAACCTGAACCTCGGGAATCCGATTTTTCATAATCGTCTCAACGGCAACTTTACCAATTTCTTGATCTTTTTCTAAAATTACTTCACCAGTTTTAGGGTCAACTAAGGGCTTGGCAGTATATCTTCCGAGGACATTAGTTTCAAAATCGTCGCCGGCTTCTTCGGTTTCAGCCAAATTAACGGTAATACTGTCAGTGGTTTTACAGTCTGCAGAATCGACAATTAAATCTTGGGAAACATCAATTAGACGGCGGGTCAAATATCCAGCGTCAGCCGTTCTTAAAGCCGTATCTGATTTTCCTTTTCTGGCACCGTGTGAAGAAATAAAATATTCAAACTCAGATAAACCATCCTTATAGTTGGCTAAAATCGGCAACTCAATAATTTCACCAGCCGGGTTAGCCACCAGACCTCTCATGCCGGCAATCTGGACCAACTGGTCCGGAGTCCCTTTTGAGCCTGAATTTACCATCATATAAATTGGGTTATCGGTCGAAAAATTATCTAACATCGCTTTTTTGATACGCGCTTTCACGTCAATCCATAAATCAACTGCTTTCAAATATCTTTCAAAAGAAGTAATTAAACCTTGCTGAAATTGTTTAGTAATTTCCGCAATTTGTTTTTCAGCTTCAGCAATTAATTCCTTTTTCTGTTCAGGAACTTTCACGTCATTTACCGAAAAAGTGATACCAGATTGGGTGGCGTAATGAAAACCTAATTTTTTAATATCATCGACAAATCTGACGGTTTCTTTATTGCCATATTTTTCAAAACATTCTAAAACTAAGGCTTTTAGAATTTTTTTATCAATGAAAAGATTTTTAAATTGCATGCCGATTGGGATAACTTGATTCAAAATAATTCTGCCTACTGAAGTGTCAATATTTGCACCATCGATTTTAACCTTAATCAGCGCTTTCAAACCAATAATTTCGTTTTCATAGGCCAATAAAGCCTCATCAGTATCAGCGAAAATACGACCGGCACCTTTGGCATTTTCTTCAATTTTAGTTAAATAGTAACAACCCAAAACTATTTCCTGAGAAGGGGCAATGATTGGTTCACCTGAGGCTGGTTTTAATAAGTTTCGAATTGAATACATCATGCGATCGGCTTCAAAATTTGCTTGTCGAGATAAAGGAATATAAACTGCCATTTGGTCGCCATCAAAGTCAGCATTATAAGCTGGGCAAACCAAAGGATGAATCTGAATCGCTTTACCTTCAACCAAGACTGGCTGAAAGGCTTGAATTCCTAAACGATGCAAGGTTGGCGCGCGATTTAAGAAAACTAAATGATTTTTAATAATGCTTTCTAAAATATCCCAAACTTCAGGGGTTTGTTTTTCTAATAATCGGCTTGCATTTTTAACATTATGAGCAAAACCATTCGAAATTAATTTGGAAATAATAAAAGGCTTAAAGAGTTCCAAAGCCATCATTTTAGGTAAACCGACTTGATTTAATTTCAATTGAGGACCAACCACAATCACAGAACGGCCAGAATAATCAACTCTTTTTCCTAAAAGATTTTGTCGAAAACGGCCTTGCTTGCCTTTAAGCATATCTGATAATGATTTTAATTTGCGACGGCCAGCGGTGGTAACCACGGAGCGGTCTCGGCGCGCCGAATTGTCGATTAAAGCATCGACGGCTTCCTGTAACATTCTTTTTTCGTTTCGACAAATGACTTCAGGGGCTTTTTGATCAATTAAACGCTTTAAACGATTGTTGCGGTTAATGACGCGTCGATATAAATCATTTAAATCCGAAGCGGCAAAACGACCACCATCTAATTGGACCATTGGTCTCAAATCCGGAGGAATCACCGGCAAGACTGTCAGCACCATCCATTCTGGTCTTAAGCCGGCTTTTTTGAATTCAATTAGGGTTCTTAATCTTTTTAGGTTCTTTTTGGATTCTTGTTCAGTCTTTTTTCTTAAACGATTTTGAATATCTTTAATTTCCCGGTCCAAATCAATTCTTTTGAGCAATTCGTAAATCGCTTCGGCACCAATACCAACCTTAATGACTTGACCATATTTTAAAGACAAGTCCAAATAATTTCTTTCGGAAATAATTTGTTTAGGTTTTAAATTTTTAATTTCATTTTTTGCAGAAAGATAAGAAATTTCGAGCTCTTCAACTTCTTTGCGCGATTTTGGACTATCGGCTTTGGTGGTTTCAATTTTTAAATTTTTAGTGGAAATTTTGGCGCCAGCGCGCATTTGTGATTTAATTTTTTTCATTTCTGAATCAAGATCGGTTAAGGCTTTTTTTTGAACATCCTCAAAAACATCTAAAATAATATAATTAGCAAAATAAATCACTTTTTCTAATTCTTTAACCGATAAACCTAAAATTAAACCAATTTTAGATGGCACGCCGCGAGCATACCAAATATGGGTGATGGGAACGGAAAGCGCAATATGGCCCATTCGTTCACGTCTCACCGAGGCTCTGGTGACTTCGACCCCGCATTTATCACAAATTACACCTTTGTATCGGATCTTTTTATATTTTCCGCAATAACATTCATAGTCTTTGGTCGGACCGAAAATTCGTTCATCAAATAAACCATCGCGTTCTGGTTTTTGGGTGCGGTAGTTGATCGTCTCAGGTTTTGTCACTTCCCCATATGACCATTTTTTAATATCCTCCGGAGAAGAAACCGAAATTCGAATTGAGTCAAAATCAATATTTTCTTCTGGCATTTTACCCCTTAGGTTTAATTTGAGTATTTTGACCGGCTTTTAATAATTCGACTGATAAACCCAAGCTCTGCAATTCTTTAACTAAAACATTAAATGATTCCGGAATAGAAACTTGGGTAATGGGATCGCCCTTGATAATGGCTTCGTAGGCTTTGCTGCGACCAGTGACGTCATCAGATTTGATCGTCAACATTTCCTGCAAAGTATAGGCGGCGCCATAGGCTTCGAGGGCCCAAACTTCCATTTCTCCAAAACGCTGACCGCCGAATTGAGCTTTACCGCCTAATGGTTGCTGCGTGACCATCGAATATGGGCCAATGGAACGAGCATGCATCTTATCATCGACTAAATGGATTAATTTCATTATGTAAACGGCACCCACGGTGACTTCGTGCTCAAAAAGTTCACCAGTGCGGCCATCATATAGTTTGGTCGTACCATTTTCAGATAAACCAGCTTTTTTAAGTTCTTGGCGGATCATGGTTTCGTCAACAGATCTAAAAACCGGATTGGCAATTTTATAGCCTAAAACCTGAAGTGCCCGCCCCAAGTGGGCTTCGAAAATCTGACCAATGTTCATTCGAGAAATTACTCCCAACGGATTTAAAACCACATCAACTGGAGTGCCATCAGGTAAAAAGGGCATATCTTCTTGTGGTAAAATTCGAGAAATAACACCTTTGTTGCCGTAGCGTCCGGCTAATTTATCACCAATTGAGACTTTTCTTAATTGGGCCACGGAGACTTCAATCATTTGAAAAACACCGGCGGAGAGTTCGGCACCTTTTTCTTTGGAAAAGATTTTTACATCGACAACCTTGCCTCTTTCGCCATGCGGCAATCTCAAAGAGGTATCGCGAACGTCTTTGGCTTTTTCACCAAAAATCGCTCTTAAAAGTCTTTCTTCAGCGGAAAGTTCGGTTTCGCCTTTGGGGGTAATTTTTCCAACTAAAATATCACCAGCTTTAATTTCGGCGCCGATTCGAACAACCCCCCCTTCATCGAGGTTGCGTAAAGTTTCTTCGGAAACATTGGGGATATCGCGGGTGACCACTTCTGGACCCAATTTAGTATCACGAACTTCAATCGCATATTTTTCGATATGAATTGAAGAATAAACATCATCTTCAACTAATTTTGAAGAAATGACAATCGCGTCATCACAGTTAGCACCCTCCCATGGCATATAAGCGACAACCACATTCTGACCTAAAGCCAATTCTCCTAAATCAGTTGCCATTGAATCTGCCAAAACCGTGCCTTTTTCCACTTTTTGATTTAGGGTGACGGCTGGTCGTTGGTGCAAACAAGTACCTTGGTTAGAACGTAAATAATTTATTAAATGATAAGTTTTTTCTTCCTTAGAACCCTTAACCACAATTTTAGAAGCATCTACCTCGGTGATGGTACCGGCTTCTTGGGCAATTAAAAGCTGGCCAGAATCTCTAGCACAAATTTCTTCAATACCAGTCCCGACAATTGGTGAAGCGGCTTGAATCAACGGTACGGCTTGACGTTCCATGTTAGCACCCATTGAAGCTCTCACACCATCAGTATGTTCCAAAAATGGGATTAGAGCGGCGGAAATAGAAATGATTTGTTCTGGAGAAATACCAATATAATCAATTTTATCAATTGACTCAATGTCGGGTTTGCCAAATTTTCTAACCACCATTTTTGATTCAATTAACTGATTTTTTTCATCAACAACTTCAGTGTCGGCATAAGGCGAAGGGGCAATAGTGCATTGCTCTTCTTCGGCGGCATCCAAATATTCCAAATGGCTGGAAATAAATGGTCGCACTTTAATATTTTCTTGGATTTTCTTTAAAGATTTTTGAATAGATTGAGTGATTGGTTGATTTTTTTCAATAATCACTTGATTAGTCTTGGGATCCGTGACTTTCTCGAAAGCTAATCTGCCAATTATTTTGGAAGATTTTGTGGGTAAAAGATTTATAATTTTTTTATAGGGACTTTCGATAAAACCATATTCATTAATTCTAGCATATGAAGCCATATAACCGACCAAACCAATGTTTGGACCTTCGGGAGTTTCCACTGGGCAGATTTTGCCATAGTGAGAACTATGAACATCGCGGGCTTCAAAACCAGCTCTTTCTCGAGACAAGCCACCCGGACCAATCGCCGACAAACATCGTTTGTGCTCAAGTTCAGCTAAAGGATTGGTTTGGTTCATAAATTGAGATAGTTGCGAAGAGGCAAAAAATTCCTGCAAAATCGCAATAATCGGACGAGCATTAATCATCATCGCCGGCGTGGCTAAATTTGGATCAACGACACTCATGCGGTCCTTGACAATTCTTTCTAGTCTCACTAAACCGACTCGGGTGCGATCTTGAACTAATTCACCCACCGAGCGAATTCTTCGATTTGACAAATGGTCAATGTCATCTGGTTCAGATCCCGGAGTCAAATTTAAGCGCACGACCTCTTTGGTAACTTCGGCAACATCCTCGGGTTTTAGGACTCGATTTTCAAAACTGATGGCAATTTTTTGGTGTAAACGTTGGTTGAGGCGATATCGGCCAACTTTGGATAAATCGTATCTTTTTAAATCAAAAAACATGCTATCAAATAAAGATTTGGCATTTTCGTAAGTTGCCATTTCACCCGGTCGAATTCTTTTATAGGTTTCTAAAACTGCTTCTTGGTGGTTTTTGGAAGGATCTTTTTCAAGAGTCGCTTTAAAATAATCATGGTCAGGATCCGAACCGGCAGCATCAAAAATTTTCTTGAGTTCTTCATCTGAGCCATATCCCAAGGCTCTTAAAAAAGTGGTGATTGGCAATCTTCTTTTTTGATCGATTCGAACAGAAATGACATCTTTTTGATTGGTTTCTAATTCTAGCCAGGCGCCGCGTTGAGGAATAATTTTGGCGCCAAATAAATTTCGGCCGTTAACTTCATCGGCGACGAATAAAACCCCGTAAGATCTAATAATTTGATTTACGACGACTCTTTCCACGCCGTTGATAATAAAGGTGCCTCGGTTAGTCATTTGTGGAAAATCGCCCAAAAAGACTTCTTGCTCTTTAATCTCGCCGGTCTCTTTATTAACCAGTGATAATTTAACTTTAAGAGGCGCTTTATAAGTTAAATAATTTTCCCGAGCAAAGATTTCATCAAATTTAGGCTTTTCAAAAAAATAATCCCCAAATCTGAGTTCCATTTTTTCACCAGTAAAGTCAATGACTGGAGAAATCTCTTCAAAAAGTTCGCCCAAGCCTTGTTTTAAGAACCAATTATACGAATCAAGCTGGATTTCAATCAAATTAGGAAAAGGAAAATTTTCTTTGGACAAAAACTTTCTGCCGATTTGATTCTGAATCATTCGACCTCCTCAAAATTTTGACACAAAAAAGACACTATTAAAATAATAGAGTTTAATCTAATTTAATTTGTTTCGCAAAAATCTGATGCCAAGTTTAAGCCTTAACCCGCTCCTCAATTTGCCATTCAATAATTTTGATAAAATAAAATGGCAAAAATCGAGGCTAAATAAATGCTTTGACCACTAAAAACACTAAAGAAAAAGTTCTTTAGCAGAACTGGTCAAATCAATTTTAATTAATTCTATCTTTATCTTAGCATACCGCTAAATCCTTGTCAATACCTCCACCTTAAAAAATAATAATTGACAGGTATTGACCCCTCTTAATCGCATCTTGAGCCGTGAACGAATAGTTCTCACCTGCCCGCCATCAGCTGCACTTCAGGCACTAGCAGGTGGGAAAGGCGAAAGATAAGATTTGTGGGGTCAAGCCCCTAAATTTTATAAAATGGATTTTTCGGGAATTTTTTTGGGAAATTTAGCGGTTTTAAATATAATTTAATAAATATAAATGCCATAATTGGTTGGGACGGTGCGATAATTTACTCGACCCCAACCAACATAATTCATTTCAGAAATTGTGATCGTGCCACCATGGACTGCCTCAACATAAGCGACATGGCCCCACCTACTTTCACGAGTGGCTAAAATTGCACCCACGGCGGGAGCATAGCCGGTTCGATAACCATATCTGGAAGCTTGATAGGGCCAAGTTTCGGCATTGCCACGCCACGGTACGTATCTTCTCGAAGCGACATACCAAGTGCACCAGCCGAACGGAAAACTATTCGGACCACGTTGATTTCGAACCACAATACCGGCAACCTGACCAGACCCAGAACGATTGCTGGCAAGTTTAGTTCGAGTTGGAGCAGGTTTAGTGCCGCCAATAATAACTAATTTTTGACTGGCAAAGATGGCAGCAGATCCTCCTAAATTATTGGCTTTAATAGTGCCTTGCAAATTTCCCTTGTAGGCAGCAACGATCTCGCTTAAGGTTTCTCCCCTTGCCACTGTATGTACGATTCCATCTGTAGGTAAGATGGTTAATTTTTGTCCAGGTTGAATCGTATCGCCAGATAAATTATTGGCATTTTTAACTGTAATATAGGAAATTCCAAATTTTTGCGCAATTGAGGCTAAGGTATCACCACCTTTGACTATATAATAGGTAATACCAGCTCTTTGGGTGGCTGTCGCGGTTTGTATCGCGTTATTGCCTTGCGCGTATGTGGTTTGAATCACGGCTGGGCTAGCCACAAATTGACTATCATCGGTGATGATGGCATTTTTTAAGACAATTCTTTGAACAATGGCAGTTGGTTTTTGGGCTTTCACGGTTTGCGGAGTATATTTTTGGATTTTTGAGACTAGCGCGACTAAATCTTCTTCAGAAACTGCCGAAGATTCAGACAAAGCAATGTCAGTGTAATATTCTTCAGTAATAATTTTTGAACCCCGAGCGCTGATAAAATTGGCGGCAAAAACTATGCCGGCTAAGATAAAAAGGCCTAAATGCCGAGTCACAAAATTGTTAGCAAAATTAATTTGAAAAGTTTGAATTGGTATTGGGCTAATAATTTGCTTTGGCGTTGATTTATTTTTTGCCACAAATCTTTTGACTAATTGATTTGGTCTAAGCTGGTGTAAAATAATTTGAGACAAACGGTAAAACCATACTCTTAGGGTATGGTTTATAAAATTCAAAAATAAAAATTTAATTTTACTGAAAATTATCAAATAACTTTGGGTGCGAAGATGTCTTATAAGCCTGGACTTTTTAGAGTTCGGCTTTAAAGTAAAAATTGTCACCTCCCAAAACCTAAATTTATGATTCCGAATACAACAAATATTGTATAGGCTTTAAAAATAATGTCAAGGGTTTTTGGTGTTTTTTTACAAATTTAGGTTTAAAATTTGACAATATCAACTGAAAATTACCAAAAAATGGAGGGTTTTTTTGAGCTCATCGCGAATTTCAGGATTAAGCTCTTTTTTAAGACGTTTTCGAAGATGTGGGATGGCTTTTGGATTGCGCAAATTGGAAATTGCTAAAATTGCTTGGAGCTGTAAAGATCGATTGGTACCCTTTAAAAGTTTGAGCAAGAATGGTAATGATTGATCAACTTTAAAGCTATTAAAAGCTAAAACTGCTTCAAATAAAATTTCTTCAACCAGCTCTTGAGTTAATAAAAATTTAATTAATTCTAAATCATATTGATTTTTTCTCGCCGCAGCCATTGACCAAATTAGATTTTTTTGGATGATTTCTGGTAAGTTATTAAATTCTTCAAGAAGCTTTTTAATTTGTCCATATTTCTCATTTTGGACAAAATAATCTACATATTCATTTAAAATTTCTGGCTCCAATTGTAAATTAAATTGCTTTTCTAGGAATTCGGCAGCTTCCGCGGGATCAATCTTGGCTAATAATTTGATGATTTTAGACTTAACCTGCAAATTGTTATCTTCTAAATATAATTTTTCGAGGCTAAAAATGCTAATTTGAGAATGCAATTTTTCTAAAGCATCAAGCGCTGATAATTTTAATTCGTTTTCCAGATGCCAGAATAAAATAGTTTCCAAAGCCTCAATAATTTCTTTATTCGGCCTCGTTGAAGCTAAAATCGCGATAATTTTCTTTTTAATTTCAAGGTCAATATTAGAAAAAAGTAAATTAATTAATTCATCAACCACCTCGTCCCCGGCTAACTGTCCTTGAGCGAGCAAGATTTCATTTCGAACATGAAAATTTTTTTCTTCATTTTTGAGCTCAGATAATTGTTTATTTAAGGGCAAAAAACCAGATTGTCCAGATTGGCGTAAAAGTTCGATTTTCTGGTTCGGATCATTAATTTTCGAAAAGGTACTTTTTCTTAGTTTTTTTTGCAAAACCAAACCATCAACATTTTGAGGGGGATTTTTTATTTCAAGATTATTATTTTTAGGATCGGCAAAATCACTAAAATCAATTTCCATGCTTACCTTTATTTAATATTTACCACGACATTGTTAGGAATATAACTAATAATTGAAACACCGTTGGGAACTGAAATTGAGTCTTTACCAATACCAATCATATGGCTTCCAGAAGAACGTCCAGACAAATCCAAATTGATCACGACATTATCGGCTGACAGATTTTGCAATAATCCTGGAGGACCCGAAACCATCACGATCACATTTTGTGGCGTCATACCCTGAACAGTTACCCCTGAACCTAAACCAGAATAAGAAAATCCGGCGGCAATCTCGCGAGTTTGAGCAGAAAGCGAAACTTTAACTTTGACAATAATTGTTTCGGTTTCTCCTTCAACCATGACCGCACCCTTGGGTAAGGCCGGGGTAATTTCAAATTCTTTGTCTTGATTTAAACCGGCGATATTAATCGGTTGTGTTTCGATCCATTCTAATTTTTCGACCACATCCTCATTTCCGGTGACGCGAATAGAGGCTGGCTCAAAACTAACATTAGAAATCCAATACCCAGATGCAACCGATCCTGCAAATTTTGGCTTAATTCCGACGACTTTACCGCCACCAGATTTTGCCACACTAATTTTTATGGTTACTTTCTCGGGTGAAAAGATGATATTTTTCACTTGTTTATCATATTCATCATAGGCTGACAATTTTACCTTTTGTTCAATATCTCGATCCTGTCCGGCTAAATTTACAACTGCCGTTGCCTGGGAAACGCTGTCAATGAGGTCCCTGGCTCCTCGAGCTTCAATTTTGACTGGATCAAGCTTGGTTTCCATCACTTCATAGCCTGCGGCTAATTGGCCTTCAAGCCGAGAAGATACATTTAATTGGGCAGTGACGGCAGTCTCAACACGCACCCTAATTTCCGCTGGATCTAATTCGACAATTTGCACACCAGGCACAGAACTCGTCACTTTGACCGGCACTTGGTGAGTTCCCAAACTCAAATTCCCCAAATCCACAAAAGCGACAAAATCCTCCAAAACTAATTTTTTCCAAACCGAGGCGGGAGCAGAAATTTTCACTCGAACTGTATCTTGATCATAAACTGGCGCTAAATTTGGAGCTAAATTTTGAGTTTCAATATTAATTTCACCTGGAAAATAATCAGTACGATTTTCAACGGTCACCACAAAAAGCCACAATGAAATTGCCAATAACAAACTTAAAAATTTGAGTGATAAATTCTTGGTAAAAAACGACTTGATTGAACTCATTTGGGCTTCCGTTAATTTAAATGAAATAATTTTTCAATAATTTGTTTAATGTCAGTCATGGTTAAACTTGATTCTAACTCGCCTTCGAAGGCCACCGAAATTACCCCTCTTTCTTCACTAATCACAATTACTAAAGCGTCGGTATGTCGGGAAAGGGTGCGGGCCGCACGATGCCTGGCGCCCCATTGCTCTTTTTCCTCGGAAACCGGCAAAACGCAGCCAGCGGCTATTAATTTATTGCCAGATATTAAAACTGCCCCATCGTGTAGAGGCGAAGGTGGCGTAAAAATACTTAAAATTAATTCCTGCGAAACATCAGCGTTTAAGGTATGACCTGATTTGTTATATTCTGAAAGAGGTATTTTTCGTTCTAAGGCGATGACAGCTCCTAAATGACGTTGCTGAATGGTTTGTACGGCGGTTAAAATTTCCGATAGAGTTTGGCGAGTAAATTTATGATTATTCGCAAAACCAGCGCGACCGAGTTTGTCGAGGGCGGCTCTAATTTCGGGCTGAAAAATAATGGGAATTGCCACCACTAAAATTACTCCTAAGTATTTTAAAAGCCAGTTTAAGGTGGCTAAATTTAATAAATGGCCAACAATTAGTAATAAAATAATAATGATAATCCCATATAAAACTCGCACCGCTTTAGATTCCATAATTTTGGACAAGAACCAGTAAATTATGAAAGCTGTCACTAAAATATCTAAAATAATCCAATAATTACCCTCAATGTGGGTGGTGGCAAAAATTCGAGACGACCATTGGGTTAGGCTAAACAATAAGTTTTTTGAGAGTTCAGTTAAGGTATCTCCAAGATTTTGGAGCAAATCCCCTCCTTGCATTATCCATTAAAAATTACTTCTTAAGTTCAAAATTTAGAAATAAATTAATCATACTCAAAATTTGGGTCGAAAAAACTAGACTTAGTTATATTTTACAACTTTGCACAAATTTAGCAAATCAATATCGTGGATTTGAGATCGCTATTTAATTTCGGGCATTTTTTCTTCGATTTCGAAAGCCTTGATCTTATCGCCAACCAGCATTTCAAAATTTGCCTCTAAACCAATTCCGCACTCATTATTTTTTTCTATCTCTCGCACGTCTTCTTGTTTTATTTTCAAGGAATCAATTTTACCGATACCAACTTGATCTTCACCTCGAAAAACCTCGACTTCGGCGCCATTAACTAATTTCCCCTCAGTAATATTGGCACCGATAATTTTCTCGCCTTTGCCATGTTTGAAAACGGCTAAAATTTTAGCAGTGCCAATTTCTTTGCGAGTTCGAATTGGACCGATTAATTTGGCTAACATTTTTTTAGCTTCATCAATAAGTTCATAAATTATGGAAAAGGAAGCAATTTTAATTCTTTTTTCTTGTGCTAATTCTTTGGCAGCTGGCGAGATTAAAGCACGAAAGGCTAAAATAGCCGCGCCAGAAGCATCAGCAGACATCACATCTGATTCGGAAACGGCGCCAACCCCAGCCATGATGACAAAAACTTCGCCTTGATCATTTTTAATTTTTTTCACCGCGTCTAAAACTGCTTTTAGGGAACCGGCCACATCAGCCTTGATAATAACATTTAATTTTTGCACGCCCGGTTTTTGACTCGAAACTGTGTTTGCCATTTGGGCAATCATCCCCTTATACGACCGACGCTTGTCTAATTCCAAAAGATATTCTTTGGCGGTTTTTTCGGTCTCAAAAGCGGTCATTTCTTCGCCAAAATCTGGCACGGCGCTAAAGCCATAAACTCGAACTGGATCAGAAGGCTTCGCTTCGCGAATTTTTTGGCCTAAAAAGTTTTCCATGCTTCGAATTTTACTAATTCTATCCCCGGAAACTACAATATCTCTAACTTTTAAAATTCCTTTTTGAATTAATATGGAAGCAGTGGAACCTTTTTGCGGATCTAAATGTGATTCAATCACCACGCCTTTAGCGGTTCCGGAATAACTGGTTTTTAAACCCTCTAAATCCGTGGAAAGCAAAATCATTTCCAGCAAACCTGATACGCCTTTACCGGTCTTGGCGGAAACTGGAATCATAATCGTGGCACCACCCCATTCCTCTGGAGTAAGATTTATTTTGGCTAATTGCTTTTTAACTCTTTCAATGTCTGCTTCGGGTTTATCAGCTTTATTAATAGCCACAATAATCGGCACGCCGGCGGCTTTGGTGTGATTAACCGCTTCGATGGTTTGCGGCATCACCCCTTCGTCGGCAGCCACCACTAAAATTGCCATATCACAAAGCTTGGTGCCATGTTCACGCATCGCTACAAAAGCTTCATGGCCGGGTGTGTCTAAAAAAGTAATCAAGCGCTTTTTGCCCTCTTTTTTAATTTCAATTTGATATGCGCCGATATGCTGAGTAATTCCCCCAGATTCACCACCAACAATATTTGTTTTTCGAATATAATCTAATAAAGATGTTTTGCCATGGTCAATATGACCAATAATAGTGACAACTGGTGGTCTGGTTTGCAGGTCTTTGGCGGAAACTTTTTCTTTAACCTCAATTTTTTCTTCCTCAGCCGGCTTAACGCTGTAACCTAAATCTTCGGCAATAATCGCGGCAGTTTCAAAATCAATATTTTCGTTAATAGTAGCCATGACGCCATTTTTGACTAATTCTTTAATTACCTCAGTGACTGGTAAATTAAGTCGGGTTGAAAAATCTTTCACGGTGACGATGGGTGGCAAAACAACGGTTTTTGTTTTTAGGTTAGTTTTGGGAGACTTTTTTTCATCTCGAGGTGCAATATCTTTAATGCTGGCCGCTTCTGATTTTTCTAAAAATTCTTTTTCTTTATTGATTTTATCAATGACTTCTTCGGCAATTTTATCTTTTATGGTGCGTGATTTTTTGCCAACTTCATAGCCAAAAACCGAGATTTTCTCTCTAAGTTCTTTGGGGGTAAAATCTAATTTTTTGGCTAAATCAGCAATCTTCATAATAATTTAAAGTGTAAAATGTAAATATCAAAGTGGCAGTTTAAAGTGCAAAATTATCTAATTTAAATTTATATTTTAAATTCCTATTTTACATTTTGATTTTTAAATTTTGATTTAGCTTTATTATATCACGAACGAAGCAATAAAAAAAGGCGTCACGCAAGATTGGTTTTGTGGGGGGGTAAATCTTGGCAACACCAAGGGATGAAAAAATTAATTATTGGAAGTGGGAGCAGGGCTTGGAACAGAAAGTGTTGAATTTGGAGTAATTGGTACTGACATTTCGGGCAATTTGGAAGTTGGATTAGCGTCAGTTCGAGGTTCTATTAATACTATCCATATTTCCTGAAATACAACAATATTCTTAATCCTATTATCAATAGAAATGGCTTTAAGATAATCTATAGGATTAAAATATGATAAATTACCGGCTCTTGTAGGTCTTAGAATAATAATTTCATTGGGAACAATAATTTCGTAGGGGTTTCTGCCTTGAAGTTCTGTATCTGTCGCGACCATATTATGAGGTGCATAAAATAATGCACTCAATATGGCAAATGCCGCTAAAACAATCATAACCATAATAGCTATATCTTTTGTTGCTGGCATCCATCTCGCCTCCCAGAACTGATGTTCTGAAAGCGAACAAAAATATTATATTAAAAAACATTAAAGATGTCAAGGTTTTTGACAATTATCGAATTGGTTGAAAATTAAATTGTTTATATATTTAGATCTTGCGTTTTTTCCAAAGCGTTGAGTCTTTACCCCAATAATTAGGTTCATCGCTTTGAACGACTTTGGGAGTTGGCGGGGTAATTTTTTTCTCCACAAAACCAGGAACAATGGTTTTTGGTTTTGGGGGTTTAACGGTTTTGGTTTTTAGGGCGGTTTTTTTCGGTTTTTTCGCTCGACTTAATTTTTGAGTCTTTCCGCCAGGGGCGGGTTGTCTCTTGGTCAACTTTTTAGGTTTAGCTTTTGTGGTTTTTTTCTGAACAATCTGCTTTTTGGTTGAAGTTTTACGAACTGGTTTTTTCTTTATTTTTGCCTGTTTTGGCTTTTTTGGGGCGGTTTTATTGACTGATTTTTTAAGTTTTCGAGCCGCAACCTGATTTGCAATTTCTTGGCGATCTTTGGCTCTTTCTTTATCCTCAATTTCATCCATCGGTTCTTTAATTAGAATTGTTACTGAAGCGACGCTATCTCTTAAATTTAATTTCATTAAGCGAACACCAGAGGTGGCGCGACCCAACCTTTTAACATTTTTAATTGGCGTTCGAATCACCTGACCTCTTTTAGAAAAGATAATTAAATCCGCTTTTTCATTTTCGGTAATTTTCGTTTGGATAATTGGTCCAGTTTTTTCGGTAATTCTGGCGGTTCTTAAACCAATGCCACCGCGAGATTGCAAAGGATAATTTTTAAGAGCGGTTTTTTTGCCATAACCTTTTTCTGTCACCACCAACAAATCCGAAGAAAAACTTTTCAATTTTACATCATGAGCCATGATAGCGGTATCAGCATCAATATTAACCCCTGATATTTTTGCCGGACTTAAAACATCCATACCCACGACAGCATCTTTTGGTTTTAAGCGAATGCCTCTCATACCACCCGCTGATCTGCCCATAGGTCTGATTAAACTTTCTTTAAATTTAATTGCTTGGCCATTTTTGGAAACAATGATGATTTGATCTTCGCCAGTGGTGGGTCTGACCCATTTTAGAAAATCGTCTTTGCGCAATTTGATCGCGTTTAAACCAGATTTTCTAATTTTTTGAAAATTTGCCAAAGGAGTTTTTTTGATTTGGCCTTTTTCTGTGACCATTAATAAATATTTGGCATGATTGCTTTTGGCAACATTAATAATACCGGTAATAAAATCATTGGGATTAATCTGTAAGAGATTAACAATCGCCTGACCTTTAGAACGGCGCGATCCCAAAGAGATTTCGTAGGCTTTTGAACTCAAAACGCGACCCGAACTGGTGAAAAATAAAATATCATCATGATTATTGGCAATTAATAAATGCTCGACTAAATCTTCTTCTTTGGTGGTCATACCGATAACACCTTTGCCGCCCCGATGTTGGCTGCGACAAACTGAAATCGGCATTCTTTTGATATAATTGCCGCGAGTCAAAGTAATCATCACTTTGCGGTTTGGAATTAAGTCTTCTTTTTCAAAAGATTCAATTCTTTGTCGATAAATGCGAGTTTTTCGCTCGGAAGGAAAATTCTTTTTGAGATTTTTTAACTCTTCTTTAATAATATCCAAAATCATTTGCGGATTTTCTAAAATCTCAGTTAATTTGGTGATTAATTTCTTGAGCTGATCAAATTCAAGTTCTATTTTAGTCCGCTCTAAATGCGCTAAGGTGGCTAATTTCATCTCCAAAATCGCGTTGGCTTGAATTTCGGTTAAAGCAAGTTTCTTTTCTAAACGAACTTTAGCTTCTTCGCGATTTTCCGAAGCTTTGATAGTTTTAATCACCTCATCGATTTGTTTTAAAGCAATTAACAAACCTTCTAAAATATGGAGACGGTTTTTAGCTTGGTTTAATTCATATTGGGTGCGTCTAAAAATTACTTTTTGGCGATGCTTTAAATATTCTTCTAATATATTTTTTAAGTTTAAAACGGTTGGTTTAATGCCGTCCACCAAAGCTAACATATTAATATGAAAAGCTTCCTGCATTTGGGTATATTGATAAAGTTGATTCAAAATTTTTTTAGGGTAAGCGTCTTTTTTGAGATCAATGACAACCCGGATACCGTCTTTGTCAGATTCATCGCGCACATCGGCAATGCCAACGATTTTTTTATTTTTGACCAAATCGGCAATTTGTGTGACCAAAACCGATTTGTTAACCTGATATGGGATTTCGGAAATAATAATTTTAAATGCGGATTTTTTGCCTTCAACGATTTCCGCTTTGGCGCGCATCACGATCCTGCCTTTGCCTTGCGCATAGGCATTTTTGATTTCATCTGAATCATAAATTTGTGCGGCGGTGGGAAAATCCGGACCCAAGACAAATTGGCACAAATCTTCAACCGTCGAATCTGGATGATCAATTAAACGAATGGTGGCATCACAAACTTCGCCTAAATTATGTGGCGGAATATTGGTCGCCATACCCACGGCAATGCCCATGGCGCCATTTACTAACAGATTTGGTAATTTGGCGGGTAAAAATTGGGGTTCTTTGCGGGTGCCGTCATAGTTGTCTTGATAATTAACGGTATCTTTGTCTAAATCGGTTAACATTTCTTCGGCGATTTTGGTCATTTTGGCTTCGGTATAACGCATCGCCGCCGGGTTATCACCATCAACAGAACCAAAGTTGCCCTGGCCATTTACCAAGGGATAACGCATCGCAAAAGTTTGTGCTAATCTCACCATAGAAGGATAAACAATCGCTTCACCATGAGGATGATAATTACCGGAAACATCACCACAAATTTTCGCTGATTTTCGGTGTTTGGCGGTGTGTTTTAAATTTAAATCATTCATAGTTACCAAAATTCGGCGATGCACCGGTTTTAAACCATCGCGAACGTCTGGAAGAGCTCGAGAAACAATGACTGACATAGCATAATCCAAATAAGAGGTTTCCATTTCCTCTTCGATGCGGCGGGGTAAAACCGTGCCTAAATCTGATTTTTCCTTTGTCGGCTCTAGGTTGTTGTTGGGATTTTTAATATCTGGCATGTTGAATCCTAATAATCTTTTTTAGCTTTTTTAATTTTTTTCCCAGCCATATCTAATCTGGGCTTACCGAGTTGTTTTCCCATAGCATTAGCCAAATACCACTTATTATGGGCTCGTTGAGTTTCTAAATAAGTATTTTCGACAGCAGTTTTGGCTTGGTTATTTTTGGACAATTTTGTGGATTTTAATCTTTTTGAATTTTCGGTTGGAAATTTTTTCATTAATTTACTCTTAAAATTATTAAATATCTAAATTTTGAACTTGTTTGGCACGCAACTGAATGAATCTTTTCCTTGGTTCAACTTCACTACCCATTAATTTTACAAAGACTTCATCAGCTTTTTCAGCATCATCAAGGGTAACCTTGAGTAATACTCGATTTTTCGGATTCATGGTGGTTTCCCAAAGCTGATCCGGGTTCATTTCACCTAAACCTTTATATCTTTGAATAGTAGCGGCTTTTTGGCCTTTTGGTATTTCGGCTAAGATTTTTTCTTTTTGCTCGTCCGAATAAACATATTCAATTTTGTTTTTAATTTGAATTCGATATAAAGGTGGTTGAGCAATATAAACCTTGCCAGCATCAATTAGAGGCTGGAAATGGCGATAAAACAATGTTAATAATAAGGTTCTAATATGAGAACCGTCAACATCAGCATCAGTCATAATAATAATCCGGTGATATCTTAATTTAGGTAAATTCAGTTCTTCAGAAATCCCCACACCTAAAGCGACAATTAAAGCCTTGATTTCATTATTTTGAAGCATGCGGTCCAACCTGGCTCGTTCAACATTTAAAATTTTTCCGCGTAAAGGCAAAATCGCTTGGAACTCGCGGTTTCGGCCTTGTTTGGCGGAACCGCCCGCCGAATCTCCCTCAACAATATAGAGTTCGGATCTTTCTGGATCACGGGATGAACAATCGGCTAATTTTCCCGGCAAAGTCATCCCCTCTAAAGCGCCTTTTCGAATCACAGTTTCACGGGCGGCTTTGGCGGCTTTTCGAGCTTGAGAGGCTAATAAACATTTTTCAATAATTGATTTGGCTTCTTGCGGATTTTCTTCCAAATAACAAGACAATTCGGTGGCGACAGTATTTTCGACCAAAGGTCTAATTTCGGCATTGCCTAATTTGGTTTTGGTTTGGCCTTCAAATTGAGGTTCAGGCAATTTTATGGAAATTAAAGCGGTTAAACCCTCGCGAACATCTTCACCAGAAAACGAATCATTTTCATTTTTCACAATCCCGTTTTTCCGCGCATAATCATTCATAATTCGAGTTAAAGCGGCTCGAAAACCTGATAAATGAGTGCCACCTTCTTGGTTATAAATATTATTGGCAAAGCTCAAACTATGATCGACAAATCCATCAGTATATTGAAAAGCGACTTCAACAATAACATTGTCTTTTTCTTTTTCAAAATAAATCACGGGTGAAACCGCATTTTTATTTTGATTCAAAAAATTAGTATAGGACTTAATGCCACCTTCAAAATAAAAATTATAACTTTTTTCCGGCGAGGTTCTGAAATCTTTAATGATTATTTCGGTCTTTTTCGTTAAATAAGCTTGTTGGCGAAGATGCTCGACAATCGTGTTCCAGTCGAATTCAAGGGTGGAAAAAATCTTCGTATCAGGTTCAAAAACAATCTTGGTGCCGTTTCGTTCAGACTGACCACAAACTTCAACCTTACCAACGGCTTGACCGTATTTATATTCCTGACCATAGATTTTGCCATCTCGATAAACTTCAGCCCTTAATTTTGAAGATAAAGCATTCACCACTGAGACGCCAACACCGTGCAAGCCACCAGAAACCTTATAAGCATTTTGGTCAAATTTACCACCAGCGTGCAAAGTGGTCAAAACCGTTTCTAAGGCGGATTTTTTGGTTTGGCGATGAATATCGATGGGAATGCCGCGACCATTATCGATCACTTCAACTCGGTTATCTGGCAAAAGCGTGACTTCAATTTTATTTGCAAAGCCACTAATCGCTTCATCAATGGAGTTATCAACGACTTCCCAAATCAAATGGTGCAAGCCTACAGCACCGGTGGAACCGATATACATAGCAGGTCTTTTTCGAACCGGGGCTAAACCATCTAAAACCACGATGCTACTGGCATTATAACTATTATTTTTTGGAGACATTATTATCCTTTATAGATTTTAATTGCAAATCACTTCTTAATTATAGCTGAAAATGGTTCCTTTTGCAAGCTGCCCAAAAATAAAAAAAGACGTTTCTCGGTAATTTTTCTGGCGTTATTTAATACGTAAATTAACCTGCCGATCAACCTTTAAAACATCTAAATATTTAAAATTATTTAAATTTTGAGTGATATAATCAGGGCTAAAATTTGAAACTGACAGATTGGCCGGTTTATTAATTTCAATTGCCAGTGGATCAGCGTCGCGGCCGGCTTGTTTTTGAACATAAATTTGATAATGGTCGCTTAAATTATTAATTTGAAATGGTAATTCCCAGCTTAAGGTTAATTTACTAGACTGCACGGCAAAAACAATAAAATCTTTAATGCCAAAAACAGTTTTATCCAGTTCGGAAAAAGTGAAAATTTGCGAAGCGGGAACATCAATTTCGCCCATTTTAGCCGAAAGTAATTCTGAACCCGACGGTACAAATACTTCTACAAAACTACAATCCTTATCAGCCAACAAGCCTGATAATTTTGTGGCGTCATGGGTAATGGTAAGGGTATTTTTGACCTGGCCTGAATTATTAATATTCACGGATAAATTTAAACTTTGCCCCATTTTATAACTCGATTTAGTGCCGCAGGTGTTGGCATTTGTGACCATTAAATAATCCGGAGAGGAAGATTTTAAAGCCCCGCTCCAACCAAAATTGCCAATTACTTCTTCGACTTTTTGATCTTTGGCATAGAGGAGAAAATGTTTTTCATCTAAATTTTGAAGAAGACTTTTGATAATTTTTACTTTTTGGTCTTTGGAGCTGTTTTCAATTTTTTGCAGGAAAAGTGGGGTAAAATCTTGGAGGATTTTTTTGGGATCGTAAATACCTTCACCGCGCTTAAAGGCGTTATCGACTTCAACTTTATACATTAAGGTGTCGCGAAAGTTCGCTTTGTTTAGGGTGGCGTTATAATCTGGCATTTCGATATCGCCGATAATTCCCATAATATCTTCAAAAATCTTGGGATCTAAGGCAATCACGCCACTTGGGGCAGGTTCACCATAAAGCTGATAAAGCCTCATCATTTCCTTGGCAGTGGTGGGAAAATCTGCTTTCCAATTACCTTCGTAAAAATATAATCGGTCGCTTAAATACTTTAGAGGAATTTCTGGTTTCAACATCGGCTCTTTATCGTTTAAATGCTCCTTGCGGAGATTGTAGACATCATCAACTTTCATTTTGGATACTTTGCCGCCGGTTAAAGTGATTTCGCCATAATTGCCAATGAATCCACCGGCCGGCCTAGCTTCGGCAGGATTTTGAAAGAGAATTAAATAACTTTTTGAGCCTGATTGACCAACAATGCTCGGCATTACTGTAATGACACTTTGTAATTTGGCGAGGACAGTTGAAGCTTGTGCTAATTCTAAACGAATTGTTTTGGCATTTTGTATTGGTAAATTTTGAAGATTTTTTTCCGCCGCCAACGCGACTTTTTGGGTTTGGGTAATGTCTTTTTCAATTTGTGAAATAAGGGTGAGCAGATTTTGATTTTGATTAAAATTGGACAATGACTCTAAGTGTGCTAAATCTTTTTTTAGCCAATAACAAAGCTCAATAGCATTATTTAAAGCGGAATCCGCGAGGATAATTTGATTTTCGGAATTTTGAAAATTAGTCAAATAATTGGAGTTTTGTCCAGATTTTGCCAACAAAAGTTGCGCTTGATTGAAATTGGTTTCAGATTGAGTTAATTCCAGTTGCGCCAAGGCTAAATCATTTTGTACAATAGCTTGTTTGGCTAATTCGAAATGATTCGCCGCTTCACTACTAAATCCTAGAATTTGGGTTTTAATTTTTGGGGTCTTAAAATAAAAATTAAACCCAGATATGATGAGGGCTAAAAGAAAAACTACCAAAAATGAGTCTGCAAAAAATCTTTTGGCGGAAAAAGTCGCCGTTTTAGTTTGGGCGATGGCGACTGCAGGAATAATTTGGGAACGGCGAGCTCTATAAATGCCGTCAACGAGTTTGGGATGTTGCTGCCCCTCCATAAAACCTCTTTTATTTATTATTTTTTGAATTTTTTAACCACCGGCTATATTCACGCACCATCATTTGTAGAAATTTTATTTGAAATGATTGAATGGAAAATTTTTTCGCATGGCTTCTTAAACTTCGAGCCAAGTATTTTTTACGGTTAAATTTGGTTATTGCCAGGTTGAGTGAAGCTGGGTTTGGTTGGTGGAAAAAGGTACCAGTTTTACCTTCAATAACGGTTTCTAGGGCGCCACCTTTAGCAAAAGCAATTGTCGGCGTGCCGCAAGCGGCCGCTTCCAAAGGCACTAAACCGAAATCTTCTTCTTGTGGAAAAATGACCGCCTTAGCAGCGCTATATAAATCTCTCAATTTCGTATCTGAAACTTCGCCTAAAAATTCAATATTACTTGAAGCCGAGGCTTTAAGAGAATCGAACATTGAGCCTGTACCAACTACTTTTAAAGGTAAACCATTTTTAACAAAGGCTAAAACTGCTAAATCAGGCTTTTTATGTGGCTCTAGCCTAGAAATATACAAAAAGAAATCAGAAGTCTGACCAGTTGGCCTAAAAAAGTCCCAATCAATCGGCGGATAAATTATCTGACTATTTCTATTATAATACTTTTTCACCCTTTTTTGCACGTTTTTGCAAATAGACACAAAAATATCAGGTCTTTTCGCGGCCTCAAAATCCCATTTTTTCAAACGATTAATAAAGTAGGGGATAATTTTCTTAAAAGGCCCGAAAAATTGAGTTCGCTTGATGTGTTCTGTTGGATTTAACCATAAATATCTGGTTGGCGTATAACAATAATTAATATGAAAAGTCTTATTACCGGTAATGACACCTTTGCTAAAACTATGATTATCAGAAATCACCAGATTATACTTTGAAAAATCCAAAGATTCAACGGCTTTCGCCATCCAAGGCAAATATAACTGATATTTGGAAACACCGCCTAAAAAATGCTGCAAAAATGAGCTCTTAATTTGATGAGGTTTTTTGAGAATTTTTCTAACTTGATCGGGATCATAGACAATCGTAAAAATATCGGCTTTAGGAAATAAATCAGTTAACACTTTTAAAACCCGCTCTCCCCCGCCAATTTTCACTAAATATTCATGCATGAGGGCAATTTTCAGTTTTTTAATATCTAATTTTTTATTTATATTTTGCATTTTATATCTTTTATCTTTTATTTTTTATCTTTAATTTTATTTAGTAAGCGCCGACTTTAGTCACGACCATAATCATGGTTCGCAATAGTATTTGAAAGTCTAATTTTAAAGACCAATTTTCAATATAATATTTATCTAATTTGACCCAATCGGAAAAGGATAAATTTGATCGACCCGATACTTGCCATAAACCAGTCATACCAGGTTTAACGCCAAGACGTTTCTTTTGCCAATGATTGTATTTGGCAACTTCTTCGGGCATCGGCGGTCTGGGTCCAACTAAACTCATATCACCGATAAGAACATTAAAAAGCTGGGGCAATTCATCAAGGCTGGATTTTCTCAGCCATTTTCCAAATCGTGTTACCCTAGGATCATTTTTTAGTTTGAACATAATCCCGTATTTTCTCATATATTTTAAGTGTTCTTTTTCAGCGCCTGGTTTCATGCTGCGGAATTTCAAAAAAATAAAATTCCGATCTAAACCGACTCTTTTTTGGCGAAAAAAGATTGGACCTGCCGAATCAATCTTAATAATAATCGGAATAACGATAAAAAACGGCGAAAGAATAATTAAGGCCAGAATAGCACCCACGATATCGATAATTCTTTTGACAATTCTGCCCCAACCATCAAGTGGAGTCCGTTTTAATTCTAAAATCGGCAAACTTTGCCAAATTTCAATATCAATATTGCGCGTTCCCAATTCAAAAATCGAGGGCGAATATTTAAAAATTAAACGGCAATCATGACAATATTCTAAAATTCGATTTGTTTTCTTTTCCGATAAATCCGGATCAGCTAAAATAATTTCTTTAATCCGATATTCTTTGACAATCCGGTCAAGCTCTTTTAATTTGCCTAAAACCGGTATATGAACAAAATGTTTATCTGGGGTCAAATTCGTACTAATTATGCCAACAACCCGATAGCCTAAATATTTGTCCGAAAACTCTCGGATGATTTTTCTGGCAATCCGGGTGGTGCCAATAATTAAAACCAGTCTTTGGCCATGGCCTCGATAATACATAATTTTCAAAATTATCCGCGCCAATAATCTGCCCGAAGTAACCAAAACAATTGCTAAGATCCAGGCGAATAAAACAATTAATCTGGAAAAGAAAAAGACGCGGCTAAAAAAGAAGATGCCAAAAAGAACCGCGATCCCGGCTGAAACTGCCATGACAATCGCCACTAATTCATCTAAAAAGGGCTGTTTTTTGAAGCTATATAAACGGTTTAAGCTAAAAAGAACCAACCAAACTGGAATAATAACAATTAGCCAACGCAAATATTCGGTTTGAGACATCACTGAAGTGAACGGCACCCAGCCGGTGAAACGCACCAAAAAAGCCAGCCAAAAAGCCAAAAAAATCATGGCGGCATCAAGCGGCAAAAGCAAAAAATTAAAAATTAATTCAAACTTATTCCGATTCATTTTCCTCGTTTAAGCTTGATTATAGCAAAAAATTAATACTTTGACAAGACTAAAATTAAAATTGATTTAAACATATAATAAGACGATAAAAAAACGGCCTAAGCTTTGGGATGATTTGGGAAAAATCATTCTGGGCCGAGACCGCGAAATTGCACAAGAGTTAATAGTCAGTTTTTGGATATTTTAATTCTTGAATGGGTTTTTCAAGGGCGACGGCAATTCTAAGTAAGGCACACTCTAATTCCTCAAAAGGTATGGCAGCGGAATATTGGTCATAATAAACCTCATTCCTTAGTCCTAAAACAACTGAATAACCAATTTCTGTGGGGTGATAAGCTAATTGTTCGGCTGATCCGACCAGAATTAGAGCTCGGCAAATTGTTTTATTTTGCCACTCACCGCTTTGACGAACTCGTTCCTCTTCTTGCCAGAATGGCAATTCCATTCTTGACTCTTCAGAATCCCTAAAGGGATCATATTTCGGATCATTAAGGTGCTCGTCTAAAACCTGCAAAACAATTTGGCTGTGGATGGCGGCTTCAACCATCTTTCGAGAAATTGTTAAAGCTGGGTCCTGGCGATAGTTCCAAGTTTTATAATTGGCCCAAAAAGTAAAAATCATTTCAACGGATTGGCGAAAAATATCAGGCATCCAAAATTGATAGCGACCAGTCTGCGGATCAATCGTGTGCAGGCAAGATCCAGCACATTTATGATCGCCATAATCAGCTAGGTCTAAAACTGCCCGGATGGCATGATTGCCAATTCCTTGGCTTCTAATTAACCCTTGTTCCCTCGTGCTTAAAGCGACTTCCATGGCAAGATTAAGGACTTGAAGATGTTCAAGCATTCGATCTTGTTGGCCCTGGCCAGTTAAACAAGTAAGGTTATGAGAATATTTTCCTGGCACCTGAGCAACTTTGGGTAGGACATCAAGCAAACTGCAGGCAAATTCTAATTGTTTTGGTCCCTCGAGATTTTGCCGCCAAAGCTCAGACCATTGCTTAAAATCTTTAACTTCATGCCACTCATCTGGTTTTGGAAGCGCCACGATGATCACCTTCCAGTTTGGAGTATGCTGAGTTGCCGCGGGGGTAGAATTACTATATAAATTGTACATTATCTAATGAGTTTAGTCAACAAAGACAAAATTAATTTTCTAAAACTTGACAAAATGGGATTATTCAGGATATAATTAGGATAATCTTGGAACCGGAAATGATCGGAGGGGAGGAAAATCTGGTGGGAGTAAAAGAACCGCCACTCTATCATCTGGCTCGAAGTATTATTGAAGATTTGGATTTATCCTTGAGCAACGAAGAAATAGTGAACCGATGCAATTTGACTTCAACATCACCCCATGGTTGGCAGGCGATTGTCAGACCGGGCTGGTTTGAGTGTTTCGCGGCGATTCTTCGCGAATGTTTATCCCCTGAAAAAGAACCACGAGAGGAATTAAAAGAACAACAACAAAGATGTACATTATTTGCAAATCAACTGCTATATGCTGGCAAGCCGGAAAATGCCATGGAGCCGGTAGAGACAGAATTTAAAGATTCCGGAAACAGCACCACGTCAATCGTGATTGGACTACTTACAAGAATTTATTTTCATCAAACCGCCAGTCTGGTCGGGATTGAAATTTTGCCCGAAGAACAAAGCGAATCATCCGATGGTTCCGATCATGACGATTCCGCTGACGTTAAAATCAACCAAAGACCTAATTTGTCATTAGTTGAATAATGAACCCAGCCTTGCTTGCAGGTCCAAAACCCAAATCTTGCGCAAGGCTTTTTTTATTGTCTCGATGACAATAATCCCGCACTCCATACGTTAAGATGGAAAAATTGCGCATTGCCCCACCTTGCTCTTTGATAACTTTTCGCATCAGCCAGATTTGCAAAATCCATACCGACATGTCCCGGAATCAGTGGCCAATCCTTTTCGCAATTACTTCACTGGCTGTTTCCAATCACCTCCAAGACAGACTTTTTACCGCTACTATCAGTATTATTTAAAATTATATCATAATTCCAGATTAAATCAAAAACATTTTTTCAATGTCTGATTTCGTATCTGGGTTTGCCAAAAGCGATGCGGTCTGGGGCGGTTTTTAGAACCTGATGCATCGCGGCAGGATAAATAGTTTCGGCGCCAAATTTATCATTTAATTTATCCAAAGCTTCGGCTGATTTTTTGATTTTTTCCATTTGCGGAAAAATAGCAATTTGGTGATTTTTTAAATCCGGTTTGAGCCAAAAAGCCGATACTGACACCCAAATTGGCTGACCATGCCACAAACAATCTGCCAAAAGGCTGAAGATATTTTTAGTAAAACTCAAATTATCAGAAAAGGTAGGCACGCGGCGGCTTTTGGCAAATGAGGTGCGGTTTGTAAATCTGACCGCCACGCTCACGCCAGAAGCGGAAAAACCCTTTTGTCTTAATCTCGAGCTTGACTTAAAAATTAATTTTTTAATCACAGCCTCCGCTGATGTACGATTTCTAAACTCAGGCGCTAAAACATGGGAATGGCCAATATTTTGGGTCTGGCTCGCATAATCGTCAACCTCAAAACCGCGCAAACGCAAATACCATAATTTCCCCCAATGTTTTAAAATTTTTTCTAATTGATGAGAGCTTTTTTGAAAAAATTGCTCAGGCGTCTTGATCTGAAAAAAATTTAATCTTTTGGCAAGTTGGCAATTTATACCAGTCAGATCAGTCAATTTAGAAAATTCAACATAAAAATTATTTAATTTGGCAAGTTCCACCACGGCTAAACCGTCGGGCTTGTTTTCTTCGGAGATCATTTTCGCCAAAAAACGGTTTGGCCCAATCCCCACCGAACAAGTCAAGAAATCGCCGACTTGGCTTTTGAGATTGGTTTTGATTTTTCGGCCAATTTCAGTAGCTTTTTGAAAATTTTGTTCAGAAGGCGAGAGCGGCAAAATAAATTCATCCACACTTAAGGGCTGATAAAAAGGGGTAATATTTTCCAGGGCTTTTTTAATTTCTTGATGATAAATCATATACAAAGCTGGTCGAGCCTCGACAATTTTAATTTTGGGGTAAATTCTTTTCGCCTCGCCAACACCCATGCCAGTTTTCACGCCGACAGTTTTAGCTTCTTTGGAGGCGGCAATCACGCAACCGGTGGCGCCGGTGTAAGGCGCAATACCAATTGCCTGGCCTCGAAGAGGCGGCTGCACTTGCTGCTCAATAGAAGCGAAAAAAGAATCCATATCCAAAAACAAAACTTGAAAATCGCAAGGTTTTTGATTCAATGAGAACATTTAAAAAATCCTTTGCCCCTTTATTTTCACAAATTTCTAGCCAAGCCATCATATTCTAATTATACAAAAGGTTATACAAAGGTCAATAATCAAACTTGTGGATAACTAAATAAATTGTGGGGTTCGTTTTTAAACTTCAACCAACTGACGATTGTGTTTAGTGAGTACTAAATATTTTACCAGTTGATTTTGGGGGATACAGCTTAAATTATAAGTAATACCGCCGCACATTTTGCGCCTTAGTTTATTTTCTTTTAAATTACCTTAGTTTCTATTTAAATTCAAGGCTGCGAATTAATTGCTGGAAAAGTTCGCCATAATCTGAGTCCAAAGAAGCTGAACCTGAGGCTGGGAAAAACATAGTCGCCAAAAAATTAGTGCCGTTATGGGTAAAAGGAGCGCGGATTACATTAGTATTTCTGGGATTATCAGTGGTGGCAGGTTGATTATAGAAAGAATATTTGACGGTTTGGCAAATAATTTGCATATCTGTTTCAGATTCGAGATTTAAACCTTTGGTAGTAAAACCGCTCACTTTATCACCAGCCACAATAATAATATTTGAAACCTTCGCAATATCCTCTTCGCCACTCACAACACTGACTTCTGTCCATTTGTTCACGCCAGTATCAGCAATCGACCAATCATCAGGATATTTAAAAGAATGATTATATTCAGTATTAGTAAATGTTTTCCAGCCTGGCATTTGCGCCTTATCGGTCGAGGTTAGCGAATCTGCACAGGGTGTATTTTGAGCAGTAGCGGTAGTGGCTGAATTAGTGGTGGTAGCGCTGTCGGATTTTTTCTCGCCAGAACCAATCTCAGAGACTAAGGCCGGGGTATTTTTACTTTCCTTGATAATCGTCCAGGAATAATATCCTAAAACTCCTAACGCTAAAACTGCGATTATTAGCATCACAATTTTCACGGTTTGCACTTTGTTAAATGAACCCATAACCCCCCTTTTTAAATTCAATTTGGTTTTTATTTTATTTTGGCAATAATTACTAATCTTTTTTCCAAGGAACCTATCGGCCAGCAAGTCATTAAAGTTAATCTTTTCTCAAAAGTTTGCCCTAAAACTGAAAAATCATCAGGTTGAACAATTTTTTTCCCAATAACTTTGTATTCGTATTCTCGACTTTTATAAACCACTTTTATGGTATCATCATCTTGCAGATCGTTTAAGTTAATAAAAATCTGGCGGTAATGGCCCCCAAAATCACTTGATGAATGCCCAAAGATAAAAATATTTCCAACCTTTCCCGGATAGGGTGTACCTGAATAATGGACAACGCCTTTTTTGAGCAATTTCTGATATAAATCTGGCTGGTTACTATCAGCTTCACCCGCAACTGGCACCCTGACATTGATTTTATCAATTTGAAGGCCAAATTTTTGGAAAGCGACTTCATCAATTTGAAGACTTGACTCGGCATTTTTTTCAGCATTAACTTTATTTGTTTTTTGAAATGGATTTTTAGGGTGCAATTTATAAAATATAGAATAGCCGATAATAAAATTAATTACCAAATAAACTAAAATCCCAGATGAAATTAGGAAAATCTGCTTTTTTTTATTGTTCATAAATTCTTTTATATTTCCGTCGAATTAGCGATGCCATCATTAAAACCAAAGGAATAGATAATAGAATCGGGATAATAGGCTTATTGGAAGTGATTTTCCCAGTGGCTGGTAGGGTGGCTGCATCAATGTGCAGGCTCAATTGCCGATATACAAGTTGCTGTGGAGAGCCCGAATCTAAAACAACAACATAAAAAGTATAATCACCGGCCACAGTTGGCGTCCCGTTAATTCGGCCTGAACTACTATCTAAAGATAAACCGGCCGGTAAGATGCCAAAATAATCCTCACATTCTTCATCCCCGGGATTATATAAATTAAGATCTTTAAGCCCTTCTTTGAAAAGATCGGCTTCTTGTGGTTGCAAATCACCGTAATCAATTTGGCAAAAATATGAAGCGACATACCAGCTTAGCGGATTTGTGCCGGAATTTGACTCTAAGCTCGTCGAATAACTTGAACCTTGGGTTCCGTTTGGCAATTGAGTGGTGGTGATACTCAATAAATCTACTGGGCTTGACCGCCAAACCTCGGTGCCAGTACCGGCGTTAGAAAAAGCCACATAAAGCCTTTCATTAAAAGTGACGGCAAATAAAGCATAATTTGCCGCACTGCCAAAACCATCGGTTTTTTCTTTTGTCCAAGTGGTACCATTAGTGCTGCGATACAATTGGGCACCAGTCACCCCATTTCTGGTTCCGAGCCAAAATACTCCATTCACCACCGCCCCCTCATAACCTACCCAAATGTTGTTATCAGAACCAAAACCATCTGTATTAGCTTGAGTCCAAGCAGTGCCATTGGCTGATCGCCATAATTCCGTGCCGGTCGCAGAGTTTATTGTGCCGGCGTATAAATAACCATTGAATGATTGTAATAAATTGGTTGAAGAATTGGCAGCTGAACCAAAGCCGTTGGTATTTACTTGCGTCCAACTTTCTCCATCTAAGCTTCGATATATTTTCGTCCCAGTCGCATTGGTGACTCCAGCATACAGATAACCGCCAAAAATACTCAAAGAACGAGTTGATGTATTAGCGGCAACGCCAAAACCATCAGTGTTGGTTTGGTCCCAGCTTGTGCCGTTTGTGGTTCGCCAAATTTCCGTACCTGTGGTGATATTTTCAGTTGCCACATATAAATATCCACCAAATGAGGCAACAGCTCTGGAACCTAAATTATTAGCATCGCCAAGTCCATCGGTGCCTGATTGTGACCAAGTCCCGGTGGCACCAGTGGCCGAACGCCAAACTTCTAAAACTCCGGCGCCGCTGGTGATGGTGGTGGCATAAAGATAACCTCCATGACCCACAAAAGCATGAATTTCATCATTATCAGCATTACTAAAACCGCCAGAGACAACTTGACTCCAAACCGTACCATTGGCTGATCGCCAAATTTGAGCACCAGCGGCAGTATTTGATACCCCGGCAAAAACATAGCCGCCATAAACATAAAGACGAATATCACCCCAGTTAGCGGCATTACCAAAACCATCGTCATTAACTTGGCTCCAAGTATATAAATCAGCGGCTTTGGTGGTGGTGGGCAAAAACGAAAAAATAATAAAGAAACATATTAATAAATAAAAAACAATTCTTGGGCCGAATTTCGTTTTTCTCATTTATCCCCCCTTTTTTTTGGTGATAAATTAAATAAATTTAGAACAACATATTCCTATATATATTATAGAAAACCCTTTCCAAATGTCAAGCTGAAAAATACCCATGAAATAATTTATATAACGATTCTTAATATTTTATCTCGTTCAAATTTACAACTGACGATGATTAGCCTAAATACGCTGAAAATATTCTTGACAATAATATAACAATTTGAGAAAATGGATTTAGATACCTATACCATAGGTGCGGGTAATTAGAAATATATTATATAAGAAGAATATCCAAGGATTAAAAAAATGAATCTTCAAAAGCAAAAAACTACCATTTGCTTTAAAAAAGCACAGAGCTTGATCACTAAAATTTCCCAAATGATTGAAAAGGACGAATACTGCATTAATATTATGCAGCAAAATTTAGCCGTAATTGGCTTGTTAAAATCTGCTCATCAATCTTTGCTGGAAAACCACCTTGCCACCTGTTTTAAACATGCAATAGATTCTGGCAATTATCGTCGAAAAAAAGCGATGGCTGATGAAATTTTAAAAGTTACTAAACTTTACAATAAATAAGAGGGGCTTAATGCCAAAAACAATTGTACCGATTAGGGGAATGCATTGTCGTTCTTGCGAAATATTAATAGAAGATGAAATATTAAAACTTAGCTGGGTCAAAAAAGTTGAAGTCTCACATCAAAAAGCACAAGCTAAGATTTATTATCGCCATAAATTTGATTATTCGGCAGTTGAAAAAGCAATTTCAAAAGCAGGCTATAGGTTAGGCAATTCCAATAAAAAACAATTTATTTCTAAGAATCCTCAAGATTTTATTGATTTGGTAATTGCCGCAATTTGTCTTTTAGGATTATTTTTGTTTCTGAAAAAAACTGGTTTAATCAATATCAAATTTGCGTCATCACCAAGTTTAACTAATATATCTGGAGCTTTATTAATTGGAATATTGGCTGGATTTTCGACCTGTATGGCGTTAGTGGGTGGTTTAATTTTGGGAATATCTGCCCGACATTCAGAAAAGCATCCCAACGCTTCGACCTGGCAAAAATTTCGTCCTCATCTCTTTTTTAATCTTGGCAGAATCGCTTCTTTCTTTATCTTAGGTGGCTTGATAGGATTTGCAGGCTCAGCTTTACAGCTTTCAAGCAGGATATCCGGAACTTTAATGATTGGGGTGGGATTATTAATGCTAACATTAGGCATTCAGCTCACCGAAATTTTTCCCAAGATTAGTTCTGGAAGATTTACTCTACCTAAAGGTATTTCTCAAATTTTGGGAATTAAAAAACGAGAACAACTGGAATACAGTCATAAAAATGCCGTAATTTTGGGGGCCGCCACTTTTTTTCTACCTTGCGGTTTTACACAAGCAATGCAATTATTGGCGGTGAGTTCGGGAAAATTTTTAGTGGGTGCTGAAATTATGGCCTTATTTGCAATTGGGACCAGCCCAGGATTATTGGGAATTGGTGCTTTAACTTCAGTTTTTAAGGGGACGATGGCTAAAAAATTTTTCAAGTTTGCCGGATTAGCAGTAATTTCCTTAGCGCTCTTAAATATTGTAAACGGCTATCATCTTTTGGGTTGGAAATTCTCCTCAAAAAAAGCACCAATCGCCAATGCTCAGGATCCAAATGTTAAAATTGAAAACGGAATCCAAAAGATTTATATGGTACAAAAAAGTTCGGGATATGCTCCCGACCATTTTACAATTCAAAGGGGAATTTCTACCCAGTGGATAATCAATTCCGAAGATGCTTCTTCTTGTGCTTCCGCAATTACTGCTCCTGACCTTGATATCAAGAAAATTTTAAAACTTGGTGAAAATATCATTGAATTCACGCCTCAAAAAACTGGCGAAGTTGGATTTTCTTGTTTAATGGGAATGTATCGAGGTTATTTTTCCATTATTGAAAAAAAAGATTCTCAAGATACACAAACCCAAACACAAAATCAAAAACCGAAAACGGAATCCGAAGTTACTCCTCCAAAAACTAATCCGGCGCCAATTACGAATGAGCAAATCATCAAAACGACTTATACTCTCAATGAAGATATTGTTCCAAAACAATTCATGGTTCAAGCTGGACTGCCAGTCCGTTTTGAAATAGACGTCAAGGAAGATGGCCAAGGCTGTATGAGCACAATCGGAATTCCAAAATTAATAGATGAGCCCCAATTTTTAGAAAAAGGCAAAACAATCGTTTTCACTTTTACGCCCGAAGAACCTGGGGACTATTATATTACTTGTGCAATGGGATCAATTAGAGGCAAAATTTCAGTAAAATAATATAATTAATGTCGAGAAAGGATAAGAAATGAAAAAAGAAATTTATAAGATTGAGGGTATGCACTGCGCTTCATGCGCGGCAAATATTGAACATCGGCTCGCCAAAGAATCAGGCATTCATAAAGCAAATGTTAATTTTGCCGTGGAAAAACTTTACTTAGATTACGACGAGAACATCATTAGTTTTGATCAGATTGAGAAAATAATTAATAGTTTAGGGTATAAATTATTCCCGGAAAAATCAGACGATGAAACTGGCAAAATGGATCATCAAAATCACGAACAAGACCAAAGCCATGCAGATCATAAACATACCGAACCAACCAAAGAAAAAGAAATTCAAAAACTCCGTCAACGCTTTTTAATTTCCCTAATCTTTGGTTTGCCCATCATCTACATGGTCATGGGTAAAATGCTCCAGGCGCCGATACCGATGTTTTTAGAAAAAAATACCATCCTCTTGGAATTTATTTTAGCGACGATTATTATTGGCGCTTCGATTACAATTTGGCTTTCCGGAATCAAAGAATTATTAAGGTTTCGACCGGGCATGGATTCTCTTATTTTCATCGGCACAGTTGCTGCTTATATTTATAGTATTATAATCTCAATAAGTATCATGATGGGAAAACAAATTGGAACAATGGATAATTTGTATTATGAAAGTGCGGCCTTTATTTTAATTTTTATTAATTTAGGGAGATATTTAGAGGCTGCGACTAAGGGCCGCACCAGCTTAGCAATTAAAAGATTGATGGGCTTAGCGCCAAAATATGCTTTAGTGATAAAAAACGGGCAAGAAATAAAAATCCCAATTTCTGAAGTTGTACCCGGCAATATAGTTTTGGTTAAACCCGGTGCTAAAATCCCAGTTGATGGTGTTGTCATTGATGGATATTCAGCGGTTGATGAAAAAGCCATTACTGGGGAAAGCATTCCAGCGGAAAAAAATAAAGGTGATAAAGTGATCGGCGCGACCATTAATAAAACCGGGGTTTTAAAAATTAAAGCCCAACATGTTGGTAAAGACACAGTTTTGGCACAAATTATTAAAATCGTTGAAGAAGCGATGGGTTCTAAAGCCCCCATCCAATTATTGGCGGATAAGGTTTCTTTTTATTTTGTCCCAGCAGTTATTGTAATCGCCCTTATCTCAGCTTTAATCTGGTTGCTTTTGGGCTTTTCTTTTTCTTTTAGCCTCACAATTTTTGTGGCAGTTTTAATAATTGCCTGCCCTTGTGCCTTAGGATTAGCAACTCCAACCGCAATTATGATGGGTTCTGGCTTAGCGGCGCAAAGAGGTATTTTAATTAAAAATGGCGAAGCCCTGGAAAAAGCCCAAAAAATTAATTTTGTTGTTTTCGATAAAACTGGGACATTAACAAAAGGGGAACCTAAAGTTGTTGATATTATTGAAATTGGGGGAGATAAATCAACAATTTTAAAACTCGCAGCCAGCATCGAAAAAAATTCAGAACATCCCTTAGCCCAAGCAATTATTAATAAAGCAAAATTGGAAAAAATCGAATTATATAATCCCACTGATTTTCAAGCCGTCCCAGGCCAAGGAGTTAAAGCCAAAATTGATAATAAAGAAATTCTTTTAGGAACTCGGAAATTATTGCAGGAAAATAAAATCAATATTAATGAATTTGAAAAGAATATTAGTAATCTTGAAAATTTGGGCAAGACGGTGATTATTTTGGCTTTTGGCGAAAAAGTTCAAGGTTTATTAGCCTTAGCTGATACGTTAAAAGAAAATTCCCAAAAAGCGATTAAACTGCTTCATGAAAATGGTATTAAAACCGCCATTCTCACCGGCGATAATGCACGGGTCGGCAAAGCAATTGCTAAAGAAGTTGGCATTGACAAAGTATTGGCTGAGGTATTACCTCATGAAAAAGCGGCTAATATTAAAAAATTACAAAAACAGGGTTGGAAAGTGGCAATGGTTGGTGATGGCATTAATGATGCGCCAGCTTTAGCTCAAGCTGATTTGGGGGTTGCTTTAGGTTCTGGCACAGATGTTGCTATGGAAACTGGCGAACTAATCTTGATTAAAAATAATCTTTTGGATGTCGTCACCGCAATTGATTTATCAAAATATACTTTGCGCAAAATTAAACAAAATCTTTTTTGGGCGTTTTTTTACAATATTATTAGTATCCCGGTGGCGGCGGGTTTGCTTTATCCTTTTTTTGGTTGGATTTTAAATCCCTCAATTGCCGCGGCCGCGATGGCATTTTCTTCGGTTTCGGTGGTCACCAACGCCCTCTTAATGAAAGGATATAAGAAATGAAAATGTTTGGTATTTTTATCGCGATCATTTCCATCATCATTATTGCCGCAGTTTGGATAGGTTCATCTGTTTCAGAATCATCAACGCCAACTTATTCTAAAGATGACCCCAACCGCCCGAATGTAAAGTTGTCGGAAAAGTCTTTTGACTTTGGCGAAATAAACATTAAAGAAACTCGAGATCATATTTTTAAAATTACCAATGTCGGTAAAAGTGATTTAAACCTGTCCAGAGTTTCCACATCCTGCGATTGCACATATGCTTATATCATCAACGCGAATGGCGAACAAAGCCCAAAATTTTCGATGCATGACACTAGTTCTTGGCAAATGGCCCTTAAGCCTCAGGAATCAGCGAGCTTAAAAGTATATTATAAACCTTCAATTATGCCAGTTGAGGGCGCTGTTGATCGCACCATCAATGTTGTCACCAATGACCCGACAAATCCTAACCTTGAAATAAAAATTACAGCCACGGTGGTAAAATGAACCTATGGCCACTTTTTTTAGCCGGCATTACTGATTCATATAACCCTTGCAGTATTGGCGTTTTACTAATATCCTTGACAATTCTTTTCAGTTTAGGTCGGAAAAAATTAATTGCTTTGTTTGGCTTAAGTTATTTGGCGACAATTTTTACCACCTATTTTTTAATCGGCTTGGGATTGTTGCGCGCTTTTCACCTTTTTGGAATTCATGGCTTTTTCGGATATGCCGCAGGTGTAATTTTAATTGTGGCTGGGTTGATTCATTTGGCGCCTGGACCAATTAGAAACTTACCCGGGATCCGCTGGATTCTGGGCTGCCACCTTCCCAAAAATATCGAAAAACACCTTGAAAATAGTGTTTTTATTTCTGGAATAATTTTAGGTTTTTTGATTGGTTTGTGCACGGTACCATGCGCGGGCGGAATCTATTTAGGCGCGATTGGTTTATTGGCAAGCCGAGTTAGTTATTGGCGCGGGGTCTTGGGAATCTTTATTTTTAATCTCGGTTTTATTCTGCCATTATTGGCAATATTTTTAGTGGCAAGCCGCAAGTCGGTTTTAGAAAAACTCCAAAAACTCAATGTTAAACTTAGCTCATATAGTCACTATATTATCCCAATCATAATGATTTTAATGGGAATTATCCTAATTTTAATCGCGAAAAAATAAGTTTGTCATCACTTAAATAAAGGAGTTAAAATGATGAATGTCAATAATATGATGGGCGTCAACGGCTTTTCAATGATGTTTTTTGGCTGGATTATTTATATAATTATCCTGATTGTTTTGGTTTTGGCGATTATCGCCCTCGTAAAATATATTGAGAAAAAATAAATTAGATTCCTTTTTGTTTTAAGATTTTGGCATGAATTGATATGGCGGCTAAGGCACCTTCGCCGCCAGCCACAATCGCTTGGTCTGGACCTTCGTTAACTGGACCTGTGGCATATAAATTTTTAACTGAGGTTTCGAAAGTTTCAAAATTTACTTTTAAAAATCCGTCCTCATCTCTTTTTGGTTTTAGACCACCTCGAGCTAAAAATCCATCCAAATGGACATAGCCTAATTCGGTAAATAAAACTTCGGCTTCGACTTTCGTGCCGTCTTTAAGCTGGATTTTTTGCAAATACCCATTTCTACCTTTAAGTTTGGTAATTGGGCTTGAAAATACGGCAATTTGGTTCTTTTTCGCTTTTTGTACCATTTTCTTGGAAAATTTGGTGGGAACGGCGGGTACGACCGCAAGTTTAGGCGGTTTTTGCATCGAATTAATAGCCAAAGCAGTGGTAATAGCTGAGTCGCCATTACCAATCACGGCAATTTTTTTATGGCGGTTTTGATACCAATCACAAGTCAAACAATGAAAAATCGAGTGGTCATAATACGGATCAAGGCCGGAAATCTCAGGCATTTTGTCAATTAAACCCACTGCCACGACCAAATATTGAGCTTGATATTTTTTGCCAGTATCAGTAATAACCAAAAATTGGCCTTGGTTATTTTGGCTGACTTTGAGGACTTTTTCTGAAATTCTGGAAATTGGAAATCTGGCCAATTGCTTATCAATTCTGGCTAAAAAATCTGTGCCTGAGGTTTTTCGCCTATGGCCTAAAAAGTTTTCAATTGTGGTCGCCATTGAAGTGCGGCCATGAACCTTAATGCCGGCATCAATTAATATCACCGGATGATTATAACGAGCTAAATAAATAGCCACTGATGAACCGGCAGGTCCAGCACCAATAATAATGGTTTTTTCGCTTGGATTATTTTTTGCCATTTTGCCTCCATGTTTTATATTCCTATTATATTATATAATTTTTGGTTTTAAAGAAGAACTGTAAAAATCAACAAAACCATTGACTATAATTTGTTTTAGTGATATATTTTCTAATGACGCAAACCATCCTGTTGTACGTGGAGTGAAAGTCATGAGCCGTACGGTCTGTCTCTATTCTATTGCGGGCATGCTTAAGGCAGCCGAAGAATATCTAGGCTTAGGGATTGAGGGGGGAGTCGAACCTGATTGGCAAACAAAAAACGTCGCGCAAAGAAAGTTTATTCGACAATACTATAATCCCTGCCGTGCGGAAATTGATAAAATTCCCGAAATTGAATACACCGCCTCCCCGAAAGCCTCGGAGATTAACGAATTTCTGCGGCAACGCGGTTTTAGCATCTCGATCGATTTTCCAGAAAACCCCATGCACTTTGGGGCGGCTGGAGTTTTGGATGTTTTAGTTGAGTGGAAGATTAAGGGCGAAAAGAAACCAATTAGAATGGGAACTAAGGTAATTCCAGATGCGGTCCGCCTACCCAAAGAAGGTGTTGGTTTTGTGAAACTTCTGTCTTTGTCCGAACCTATTGTCCATCTTGAGACCAAATCGGATGTCCATGTATTTATGTACCAACATCCAGAACATATTGATGGTTTTGAACTTCTGGAAATGGCGTCTGACTTAACTGCCCAATGCCAATCTACCTTTAACTACCATAGAGATTATGACGGAATTCATTTTCCCATGGTCAATTTGCAGCAGCAAGTTGATTTGAGTTGGCTGCTTGGCATCAACATCGACTCTTTAGATGGAGTACCGGTTGATTTGGTCCAAGTTTTGCAAGAGAATAAACTCCGCATCAATGAAATCGGCGCTCGCGCCCAAAGTGCCACTGTCGGCAAAATGGTTTTTCGGGGAATTGAAATGCCCCTACCCGATTATATCATTGATCAACCCTTCCTGATTTGGTTTGTTCGCGCTGGTCTTTCCATGCCATTCTTTGCCGCCTGGGTTTCAGAAGAAGACTGGAAAGAACCGCCAGATATTCACAAAGCGTAATTATTGGCGAAATCATTATAAATTTTCCCTCGTAGGGATGCTAACCTCATCGTGCGAGGGCTTTTTTTATATAAAGAAAATTTAAAAAAGCCGAGGCTCGATTGTGAGCTGCGGCTCAGGAACTAAATTAAATTGTTAGGAGGGGTCTAGTCGATATTGCGGAGGAAGAATAATGTCCAAACCTTCATTTTTGATCGCTTCAATGACTGCCTTAGGTTCAACGCGGCGCCTCAGAGCCAAGGTGACAATTGCCCGAATACCGGCAGTTTTATTAATTTCCCCAACTTTCACATTTACATCGGCTAACCAGGCGTAATAACGTTCAATAGACGCTTCGTCAATTTGCGAAAATATTTCCGTATTAACCAGGTCTGTGAGTTCAACCCTGTGTTGTTCAACTTCTGCTTCGATGCAATAGATACAAACAGTGGTGCCGTCATCAAAACCCAAATGGGGCTTTTTGTGTTTCAGGCAATAGACTCCGGATTTCTTGGCGCATTCCAAACAAGCAATAGTATTTAAACATCCATCAGGTCGATGAAGAGGTAAAATAACAAGCAGATTAGCATCTTTTTCGCATTTCTCGCAGTTCATGCTCTATCACCTCCGGGTTGGTTCAGTTTGGTGTTTGCGCCACCATTTGTCCAATTCGGAAAATTCGTTTTTTTCGGCAATGTATTTGGCCAAATCGACAACCTCATCCGGTAAATCAATTTGCTGAGTTTCTCGCAGCAATTCCCGTTGAAGATTATACTCAACATCATCGACTATCTCGACGGCAGGTTGCTTAGCAATTGCAAAGACGAGAAAAACTGCCTCAGGCCGAATGACATTTCGGGCAAAAAGTGCTGCTAATTCATCAGCTAAAATATTAGCCATCGTTCCAACGCAAAACCCATTTTCCATTTCTTGAGTTGGGAGATTCGAAATAGCTTCCATTAATTCAAAATCTTCTTCAGTGTCTTGCGAAGTATACCCGACGGCGTTTTCTAAAGCTCTCGCCATTTCAAATTCTTGAATTTCTTCAGGAGTGGCGTCAGGAATGTCCAAACCGACGGCTTCCAATGCCAAAATAGCTTTCCTAACTCCTTCAGGAAGAAGATCTTCTATCCTCGGACACATGCTGGTCACCTCGTTTCGGGATCTATGATTAATAAAATTATACCATTAATCTCCTGAAATAGTCAAGATTTTTTATTTTTTTGTGAGGGTAATGAATATTATTTATTAAATTTGTGGATAATTGCTACTTGACAAATATATAGTGATTTGCTCTACTCGAGTAGAGATCGGGTGGGTTGCCGATTGTTTGGCGCTTCACCTTTGGTGGAGGCAAGGCCAGCTTTAAGCAATCCCCGATTTATAAAATCCTCGGCCGCAGGTTTCGCCCTGCAACTTGGCGGAGGATTTTTTTATTTTGGTTTTATATAATTAATTTTATCAATTGAAACACGACAAATTTTACCTTTTAATTTATTAATAGAAATAGCTTTGAGGTGACGTTTTAAGATGGTAATTAATTTAGTAGAACGCGGATCACTACTTTGGATAAGAATAATGCCCATACTCTTGCTAATTATTTCAGATAAATTTTTATTTGCTTTGAAATCCTTATCCAGAGAGACAAAAATTCTTTGATGTTTATTAGCTTCTTTAATTTGAGCAAAATCACTTAATTTTCTTGGCTTTCTTTTTATGGGAGTATAGATTATATTATGTCCCTTCGAACTTAAAAACTTCCCCGTTGGAATGGGGAAGTTTTCGTCGCAGTAAAAATGAAATTTAGGCATTCTTGGGTTCAAGCTTTATCCTTTCCCTTATTGCCCGCTTTTCAATATAATTTAAGGCTGATATAATTTGTTCTTTAGTCAAATGAGGATAATCTTTTTGTATCTCTTTAATTCCATAACCCATAACAATATAATCTGCAATTACATCAACTGATATTCTTGTATTTGAAATTCTTTTTTTGCCACTTAAAACCTGTTTTGTAGAAATTATTCGAGTCATTTTTTCCTCCAGTTTTATACCATATTCATCTTAATTATATTATTTGCAATCGTATCTGTCAAATTAACACTTTTTAATATAAATGCTAGCCTTTAACAGATAAATTTAATTTTAAAAATACATAACACGAATTCTAAAATCCCAGCCAGAGGTGGGGGACGAGGTGGGGGACGGTTCTCTTTGAGCGAGGTGGGGGACGGTTCTCTTTTAAATAGACTTTTTGGCTTTTCTTACTAGCTTCCTCCATCTTTCTTTAGTTTTCGGTTTATCTTTTGCCTTTCCAAATATCTCTGATTATCACTTCCCCAGATATCTTTATTATACGATTCTTTAATTATTTGATCTACCATCAGCCGTTGATAGTTTGTTTGGCGCTCTTTTGAATTATCTCCTAATGCCCTGCAAAAGAAATCATCAGTTAAAAGTTTGTCTTTTTGACCTTGAGCATAATGGTTGTAGCTTGAAAAACGATATTTTTCAGGGCTCTTTACAAGTCTAGCCCTTACTGGATTTAATTCAATATATTTCCCGCATTGGATGAAGTACTCATCTTTTCCTATCGGTTGGCTCTTGAATCTACCTTGCCAAAAGTGTCCTGTCCAGCCATATCTTTTTTTAAAATAATGAAAGTATGCAAGGTTGAGTTTTTTCATAAAGATAGAGAAATCAGGAGCTTTTTTGGTTTGAATCAAGAAATGGACATGGTTTGGCATTAAACAATAATGATAAATATCAAACAAATGTTCTTTTTTGTACTTATTGATTAAATCTAAAAAATGGAGATAATCTTCCTTTGTTTTAAAAACAACATTTCGATTATTACCTCTTGTTATGATGTGGTAATAAGATTGAGATAAAATAAAACGAGGTGGTCTTGGCATAATTTAATGATAACATATATCAGCCAAAACGCCTAATTTCCTGTTCATTTGAGAACCGTCCCCCAATCCAATCCGTTTTTTATGGACTACCAAGCTATCTGACCCCGCTCACGCGGGGTTTTCTTTTTATCTTATTTTACCAGATTTCCAGATATTTTATCTAAAAACTAAAGATAGTTTATTCAATTAAACTTTGACAAATTAAAAATTAGGTTTATAATATAAATAACCCCGAAACGCGAGGAGTGGTGTAAGATGTCGGCAAAGAGAGTTGTCGGTTTTGTGACTATTATGCTGCTTTCTCTGATTTTGACCCAAGTCGCCATTGCTGGCCCCAAGGGTCGGCGTAACACTGCCGCTATTCTTGGCGGTCTCACCGTTTATCACGCCCTCAAAGGGCACGACAATGAAGCATTAACTTTTGGACTGGCTACTATTGTTGCCAACGAACGATATCGAGATTCGCGAGAGCAAGATTACTCATATGGCAGGCACAGACCGCGTCCCCATCCCTATTCTTATGGTGGTGGCTATGATAGTTACTACCGTCAGCCTTCATACTATTACCCTTCATCTTATGATTACACGCCTCGTTACTATGCGCCTTGTTATGAACCTCGCTATCGGCGGGTTGATGAATCTTATTACGGGCCGCGTCGGTCTTTATTGGAGCGATACGAAGAACGCCCAATCATTATTATTATTGAAGCCGCTCCTGCCAATAACAGATATTACGGCCGGTGAGAATCTTCATCTTTATGCCAAACCAGGCACATCCTCCATAGGAATTTGCCTGGCTTTTTTTATTGAAAAAATTTATTTAATTTTAAGAATCAATGTTCACGAATTCCAAAATCCACTTTTTGAGAAATTTATTATTTCACTTCTAAAATCTGTACACCCTCGGAATATTCAAGTTTTTCGGAAGCCTTAAAAATTCCATGTGTCTCTATTTAAAACCTCGTGTTTTTTACAGAGTAATTTAAGGTCAGTTTCAAGCTCGACGATTTTATTTTTTTGTATTTCAATTTCATCTTTAACTGCTAATACAATATATTTTTGAGTTTCCGCCAGCTCATCATTTTTCTCCTCAAGCTCGACCAATATCCTTTCTTCAACTTTAAATTGATTTTCCAAATTTTCCAACTCGTCTTTTTCTTTTTCCAAATCTTCGCGAAAACAATTAGCTTGCTTTTTTACATTTTCAAGTATTTCTTTCGATGCCAAAATCATTTTTATTCTCCTTGTTCAATTAAATCTTCGACTTTGGATTTGGCTTGTTCGAGTAATTCTTTGGATTTTTGACGCGCTATAATTCTTCGATTCTAATGAACTTTAAATTTTCCTTTTCCACCGGCATCGTGTCGCCATTTTCAAGACAAATATCAAATAAATAGGTTTTAGGATTCGCCCAATTTTCCATTTCTACTAACCCGTCCCCGTACTTACTTTTGACTTTTACACCCATCATCTCAACCCTCCTCTTTAATTAAACTTTCAACTTTTATTTTTATTTATATTCCTTTTATTGTATTTTTATTGCAAAGATTCATTAAATCACTCCTAATATATTCATCGCGCCAGTCAGTTAGTTTTATTGGCTTGAATGGCAATTCCTTTTTAAGAATTTTCATTGCATAAACTATTAAACTTTTATTACCATTTCTAATAAATATTCCTTTATTCGTATCTTCTCTTACACAAGCTTCGATTCCATTACAAATATTATTCTGTTTATTTTTAAATTCTTTAATAGTAAATTTTTTATATAATTTTTTAATTTTACAAACAATACAATTATCGGTTCCCCAATTAAAATTATTATTAAAAAATTTTGCCGTATCTTGAATATTTTGAACCCTATAATCTTTACCTGTTTTTTCTTTAATAGTTTTTTAATATTATTCCAATTACAATCGTCGTCCGAATTTAATTCATAATAAACTATTGCATTATAGAAATCACTTAATTTCTTAATTTTATTCAATTATTTTTTAACTCCCAAATATTTTGCCGTGAGTAAAATCTAATGAGAACTATCCACATCAAATAGTTAATTATTCTGACACAATTTTATATACTTTCTCGCATGCCGAAATTAATTTTGATGAATATTCTTGATTTAAAAATGTTGCTTCATGTACAAATAAATTTCTATACTTTACTGACATTTTAAAAAAATCCCAATCTATCCCCAATTCATTTTTAATATTCACATGTTTAATCCCGAAAACCAGATTGACTAATCGGATTACTTTTGTATTACGATATTTTTCATATTTTTCTTCTACAGTTAATGAATTATCATCAGAATGGATAATAATACTTCGAGAAACTGCCTCAATCAAAGAACATAATAATGCCACATCTTTTATCCCAACATCAAAATATTGATAAAGTTGATTAGCTATATTAATTCGTGATTTTGATGGTACAGAATAATATTTTCTTCGTAATTCAATAACATGACGTTGCATTTCCATCAAAAGCTGTTGGTCATCATTACTCATTTTTGATTTCCTTATTAAATTTTCTCACTAATTTTTGTTTAATTTTTCCATTACATCAACAGCATGGCCAATTGTAATTTTTTTATCCCGGATATTTATATCAACGATATATTCTCCAATGGGATCTCCTGCAGTACTCTTCATTAAACAAACAAGATAGGCAAAACTATTCTTATCCAATTTTGATATAAGCCAACAAGATTCAAAATAATTGCAATCTATTTTTTTAGATAGCGAAGGAATTAATATTTGACCATTTTTATCAGAAAAAATTATTAACCCATATCCCTCGGCATAATGTTTTCCCTTTTTGGTTTTTTTATTTATTGCATCAATTATTGCCATTTCAAGATCACCTTGAATAAATCTAGGTATAAAAACTTGTTCAAATGCAATACCAACCGGGATATTATTTTTATCGAATCCAATAATATTTCCATCTCGACCGTCGGGATCTGATGAAGGTACAACTAACACCGGAGATATAATGACCCACACAGCACACTATAATAAGTCCAAAAAGTTCACGAAATAATAAATCCATTTTCTCTATTTTTTTTGAAGAATAGAGTATATCCGGATTTTTTAATAATTCCGGAATAATTATCTTTTCCAGTATTACTTCTACTGACTTCGCTGCTATTATTTTTTTATTTATGCCAAATTTTTTTATCATAACTATTCCTTAAATTTTTTAATTAAATTTTGCCGATTTTTCTCCTTGCCTTGTGAATCCTCATGTGTTTTATCTTTGTCACAACACGTGTTCCCTTAGAAGTAGTTTTTCCTCCCTCAACGATAGGTTTGACGTGGTGCAAAACTTTACCTTTGGGTAATTTGCCTTTATTATAACCTTTTTGTTTAAGAACTTTTTTAATTTTTAATGGATTTCTTTCTTTTTTAATTTGTTTTTTAGATAGTTTTCTTTTCTTCATTCCATACTCCTTTTTATATAAGTTATCCACAGATTGACTTTCGATTTATTTTCGATTATATTTTAATTATAATGCGTAAAAAAGGGGGTGTCAAATGATCACTAAACGCCAAAAACAAGTTCTCGAATTTATTAAAAAATTCATTAGAACGCATGACTACGCTCCCTCTTTAGAAGAAATTAAAAAGCACCTCAATCTTTCTTCTGTTTCTACTGCCCATCATCATATTTCAAAACTATACAATAAAGGATTTATTAATAGATTAAAAAATAATCCACGAGCGATCGAACTTGTTGAGACTAAAAAACTAAATTTAATTAAAATCCCTATTGTGGGAACAATAGCTGCGGGTCAACCGATTGAAGCGATAGAAGTTCCTGGTCAGTCAGTGACTCTATCACGAGATGAAATTGGAAAATTCGGAAATTTTTATGCTCTGAAAGTTGACGGCAATAGTATGATCGACGAAGGTATATTTGATGGTGACTTTGTAATAATTCGCAGACAAGAAACTGCTGATAATGGACAGACGGTCGTGGCGATTATTGATGATAACGAAGCTACCCTTAAAAAAATTTATAAAGAAAATAAAAGAATTAAATTACAGCCAGCGAATCAGGTTATGCTACCTATCTTTCGAAAAGAGGTAAAAATTCGTGGTGTAGTGGTTAAAATCATCAGAAACTTAGAAAATAGCGTTCAGGATAATACACTGGCTTATAAAAAGAAAATATTATTAAATCGCATTAGAAGTTCTAATCCTAATAGTAGCAATAAATATAAAAGAGTTGCTCTTTCAACAATAAGATATGCTGGTGGGAAAAGCTTGGCAGTTGGACATGTGATTGAATTGTTGCCAGACAATATCGAAAAGGTTATTTCTCCGTTTTTTGGTGGTGGTTCAATTGAAATAGCTATGAGCAAAGAGCTAGATTTGGAAGTAGTAGGTTATGATATATTTGATATCCTTTGCAATTATTGGAAATTTCAGATAGAAAAACCGAAACTTCTTTATGAAAAATTAAAAGTACTAGAACCAAATAAAAAAACTTTTGAGAAAATTAGATTAATCTTGAATAAAGTATGGAAAAAAAGAATAAAGTTAGACCCTATAACATTAGCGGTTTATTATGTTTATAACTTTAACTTATCATATGGCCCAGGATTTATGGGTTGGGCTTCTGATATTTATTTAAATGAGAAAAAATATAATAGAGTAATTAAAAAAATTAGAGACTTTGATCCTAAAAATTTACGGGTTAAATGTGAAGATTTCCAAAAAGTAATCAAGAATCACCCAAATGATTTTCTTTATTGTGATCCTCCATATTATATTGGAAAGGATTCAAAAATGTTTAAAGGAATATATCCGATGAGGAATATTCCTGTCCATCATAATGGATTCCCACATGAGGCATTAAGAGATTTGCTGAAGAAACACAAGGGTGGCTTTATTTTATCCTATAACAATTGTTCGACAATAAGGGAATACTACAAAGAGTTCCAACAAGTATTTCCAAGTTGGCAGTACACAATGGGACAAGGAGAAACAAGAATAGGCCAAAATCGCATTAATAATGGGAGTAAAAATCATATAAAGTCATCTCATGAAATAATTATTTACAATTTGCCAAAGAATAAATTTTATAATTCTTGAAATTTAGAAATCGCTCTACCGTGGACTAAAACATTATTATATTTAATTTTTATTTTATTAATTTTATTTTTTAATAAATTTAGTGTTTTTTCTCGACTCATCCAAAATTTGATTTCTCTATAATGCACATCACTATCATTTCTAAGTTCAATTTCGCCAATAGTTACACCCTTATTAATCAATATAAAAATAACTTTTTGAGCATCCATCTGCCCAATTCTTTTTGCTTTTGAATTTGAAATCGTGGTAGAATTATCAAGGGCTTCGATAGCTTCATACCCATCAAAAACATGAAATTGATGATTTTCTTTAATGGTTAAATAATCAACTTCTCCATTATTCAAAAATGCTTTTTTGAAAAAAATAATTTTGTTTTGCCCTTTATTTAAATATTTACTTAAATTTTTCATTGCAATAGTCAGTAATTCCTTAAACTTTATTTTATTTAGTAAATATTTATCTCTAGATGAGGGGAAACAATTAAGACAATCACGAAGAAAATTTGATCCTTGGAAATCAATATCAGTCATTAACCTATTATAACCATATAAGAATATTTGCCATTTTTTCTCTCCACTTTTCACGGAATGTATATCACCACGTTTGTCTATTACATCTTTTTTCTTGCCACTACCATGCGTTTTACCCCCGATTATACACGCAAATTCTTTTTCGGCATCATGACCACGCTGTCTTACCATCCTAGCATTTTCAGAAGTCATTGCACGACGTTTTATTATTGTATTCTTTTGATCCATTTTATATTCCTTTTCTGCTTCAAGTTTACTCTTTAAAATGATTTTTGTACTTTTTTATCCTTTTATTAGCTTAAAACTGATTTTATATGTGTAAAAGTCAATATTTTGGGTTACAGACAAGGCACGATGCAGACGAATATCATCTTCATGAGCAATAATTAATCCGCAAACTTTTTGACCTTTTTCGGCAAGTTCTTCTTTAATATAACCCATATAACTCTGCACTTGACCGATAACAACATCACTCGCTCTTCCTCTTTTAAGTTCTATGACTAATAATTCCTTTTTGTCCTTGCTGATTGCGAGAATATCAAGCGGCCCGGTGTCTGTTTGATATTGCTTACCAATAATTTCACCCTTTTCTTTAAAAATATTATATTTTTTCCCTAGAATTGTATGTTCCCAGTTTTGGACCAAAAAATCTTCTAAATACTGCTCGAGCGCAAAAACCGAAGGATCCTCAATGGTTTCATCGGTCGCAATAATATCTGCGGGTTTTTTGCCAGAAATGAGTTTTTCAATCTCCTCTGCATATCCTGAGATATTGATAGCCGTTCCGGCTGCGCCTGTTGAATTTTGAAGAGCTTCACTCATTTGATTTCTTTCAATAACCCCCGGAAACCAACGTACTCCTCGACGATGGGGTAATTTTTCACCTTTTTGATATTCGTAGTTAGTTGTGATTTCGCCAACCATATATTCGGCTCTACCATTAGGACAAAGAACGATATCATCAACATTTATTCCTTTTGCAATAGTCCAAAGCATGCCACAAGCAAGACCAGCCGCGACTCTTGATCTCCCTGGATTTTCTTTGAGATATTTAGGAATCATCACTTTATTAAATTCGCGCCAATTTTCGGGTAGTTTATTTGATAAATCTGTTTTTTTAATCCACCCAACACCAATAAAATTACCAACATGGGCTTCTTCTGCATAAATACTATTTTGCCCTAGCATAATTCTATAATATGCTCTCATCGCTATTCCTTTATTTTTGTTCTATTGATAATATTTTCGATTACCCAATATTTATAACCATAAATTTTTAGATATTTGTATTTTTTGCCATAAAATGATTTTTTATAACCATTTTTATCGATCTCGGCAATAAAAGTATTAATTTCTTCCGATTTTTCCGGATATAAGTCTGTAACAATATATTCGTGGGGAATTTCGGGCATCGTTTTAGCAAATTGCCAATCAACTGACTTGATTAATTTTTCAATCTGCATTAAATTATTCATTCAGTTTTGTTTTTTAATCTCCAAAAGAAAATCTATTTGCTTCAAGTTTACTCTTAAATTGGGTGGAAAGCAAGAAGTTGTGGGCACAATAGGAAATTAACCTAATTAGTCTAATTATTCTAAAATTGTTATGTTAAGGCGTAGAGGACTCGGAGTGGCGAGGCCCGCCCTCTGCCCTTAACAATCCCTCTCCCGGCACGCCAAAAGTGAATTTTTCATTCAGTGGAACAGTCCTTCCGAAAACGGAGTTTCGGCTTTCCACGAATTCCAAAATCCACTTTTTGATACAAATAATTCCTAGGTTTTTAAAATTAAATTTGCCTGTTAGAAGTTGGTACTGATTCGGAGCCTGAAAACATTGGAAATTGATAAATTTAATAAGCGACAAGCTCGATTTAAAAGAAAAACGTAAATACCAGAGTGTCTGACAGATCAGCAAATTTAATTTTTCTGAGCGTGGCAGGGGATGGAGTCGTAGAGGTAAGGGGATGGCCTTTGCAACTTCGAATCCCCTTATCTTTACAAAAAATAAGTATCTTTTACCCTCACAAAAATAATATAAGAACCTCTCGCTTCGCTCGAGAACCTTGTTGCGTGCTTGCGCTACCCCTTCGGGTCTGCGGCTTCGCCTTGCAAGCGATGCAATAAAAAAGTCACCATCGAGGCGACAAAAAAATATTACAAAACTTGACAAAGTTTGACACAATTTGCTACAATATAAATATCATAAGAGAGAAACGAACTTGCAACTGCGTGCTGCAAGCAACGCCTCTCATTTTTTATACTCTAATTTTTCCTTTTCATACTCAAGAAAAGTCTTATACGATTGAAAATCTTTTAATAAAGAAGATTGTGCTTTTAGATTTGGGATAATAATTCTTCGCAATTTTCTTTTTGAGATCAAGTATTTATAAAGGCAACGAAAATCTCCATCTCCCGAGACAATTACCGCTTTATCGTAATTGTTGTATTCGATCGCGGCGGAATATAAAACCAATTCAGCATCAATATTTCCTTTTGGTTTGCCTAAATTATCTTTGGTGGTTGGTTTAAAAATTAGTTTATACCCGCAAGATTGAAGCTGTTGATACATTTTTGATTGTTCTTTAATATAGCCGATAAAAAGGAAAGCTTTTGAAACACGGAATTTGTCAGTTAGATAAATTCTGAATTTTTTAAAATCGAGCCGCCAACCTTTATAAATTTTCTTCCCCTTTTTATTAAAAAGGTCTTTATTCGTCCCAAGATTTAAGTTTTGGCTATCAATGAAAGCATAAATTATGGGAAATCTTTTTTTCATATTTTTTCTCCAGCTTTAATCCTACTCCAAAATCAGCCGAAAAGCAATGTTATTTTTTGACAAAAGAGCTTATTTTTTGTAAAATAAAGTGGCTCAAAAAGGAGATGAGAAATGTGGGCATCCTGAACAGGTTGTTTGGCGGTTCAAATCCTTTAGATCAAAGAGTTAAACAGATCGCCGATGAATTGGGTAGAAAATGCCGAGAATATCTTCAACAGCACCAGATTAACCCACAAACAGAAGCAATTAATATTGGTACTGCTTGTGGAATTATAAGAAAAGCCCATCACCCCGCACAATTTACTGATATTGCTTTTGACCTAATGACTTATCCTTCGGAAGTAGCTTATGGAATTGTAAATTATTTTGACTATTTTACCCCACAGCTCGGATTTATCCCGGTTGGCACGATAATGGTTGCTTTATCAAAAATTGAATCGTTGTATCCGGGAGGCGTAATAATCCGGCTATCATTTGCCAAAGAAAATCCAGAACTTATGGAGGTTATTGAGTCAAAAGAAGAAAGAATCAAAAGAGCCGGCAAAATAATTGCGGTTGGCATCCTTTTTACTCAAGAAACTCTCCGAGGAGCAAGGACAATGTACAAAAATAATGTCTTTGATCCATTGGTTCAAGCGGCAACCATCGAAGAATTGCGGAATTTTGACCCAGAAGTTGCTAGCGCAATTATCAGTTAAGCCCTAAGAGGCTTCGCCCTTTCAGGGCTTTTTTTATAATAAAAAAACCCGTTGGGGGTGGTGAGACCCGAAACGGGTGGATAATAAAGAAAAGTTGAAATTAGATGCCGAGGATTAGTTTGGCTTGATTAATAAGATCTTGAGTTAGTGATATTGGCTTGAGTTGATATGCTTTCTCGAGATTGCCGAGAGCTTCCTTGATCATTGCCTTATCTTGAGTTAAAACTCCGAGTCGAAATTGTGAACGACCATATCTCATATAGATATCGGGTGTTTTTTTATAATTTTCAACATAAGATTTACAGTAAACATTTATCAATTGGTATCGAGAAATATTATATTTATTGAAGCTTTCTTCGAGGTCTTTTAAGTGTTGTTTGATACTATCAGGTACCCCTACGAAGGGATCCCAATTAAAAGTTTTTTCTTCTTGAATATATAATTCATCTGCTTCCATGCTTATTTCAAGAAACCATATATTAATAAGACACCCTATTACTGTTAAATCTTGTGGATCTGATATCTTAGAAAATTGTTGTTTAAATGATGCGAATGCCTCAGATCCAACATCTCGATAACTAGTAAGCTTAGCTTCATCTAGCTTGCGTTGACAAGCGACACAAAGAGAAATCATCTTTACAACTTCTGTAGTCTCTTTGGGGTGAGAGAAAACTCCTTCATCTATAATTATTTTTTCGGTTGCAGCTGAATCAGCAAGATATTGTTGGCTAAAGTCTGGATCTTTAGAGAATAAAAAAGACTTGGCATCCCAGACTTCATTTTTTTCATTATTGGCCAAATATATCGACGCAGAAAGAGTATAAGCCATTACTTTTTTTCCTAAAGCATTAGAAATTTTCGCCGACCATCTTATTAATTCAAAATCTTCATTGAATTCTATATCATTTTCTTTGTCTTCTTTCTCTAAAATATTTAACATATTTACGGCATCTATATATTTCCCTTCATCAAAATATCCCTTCATAAGAGCTAGTGAAATAATTCTGGACATTTCGTAATCTGATACTACAAACTTATCTTCGGCATAAATTATGTTGGAGAATACTAATATTAATAGGACAAAGAGTGCGAGGAAAATGCTGCGTGGCGCTTGTTTCACTTGTCTTCACCTCGGGTTGGTAAGGTACAAGGCGCTTGGGTCTTGCCTTTTGTTCAATTGACATTATTTTAGCTTTATTGCCTAAAATTGTCAAGAAAAAACCCACCTTAGGTTTGGTACCCCTGGGTGGGCAAAAAAATAGTGACAAGGTTATTCGGTGGCAGAAGCCAAGATGTTAATGCCACCGACTAATGGTAGTTGGAGACAATTGTTTGGAATTTGATAATTCTTCTTGACAATTATGGCTGAAATTGCACCTTCGTGCGACGCAGTCAGCCAATAAGGTTCTTCCCCAATGGGAATGCGAGCATCATACAATGGTTGAATCCAATATTGTCCGCCAGCAAACGCATAAACAGCGACGTCATGCTGATCAGGATTAACATTAAAGGTTCGCCCCTCAACTACTTTGACAATTGGTTCGTAAATGTTAGTATCATCAACATGGACATTGCCATAATAGGCTTGGGTGCCGTCGATAATGATTTCGGGTTGATCTGAGGGTGTGTGCGATATTGGCGAAATACTGATTTTGTATATCGGCAATAAGGTAATTTCCCTAACTGACGAATTACTATAAACATAACCGACACTATAACCGCGTTGCTCCGAAGATGCGCAACCGGCAACGAAGATAGTGATTAGTGCCAAAATGGCGAGCACAGCCAACACGTGTTTCATCTGGATCTCGTCCTCTCGGGGTAGGTTGTTAATGTTCAAATTAGTTAAATTTTACACTTATAGTATAATTTTGTCAATAAGAACCTCTCGCTTTGCACGAGAACCTTATTGCTTCGCTTACGCGCTACCCTTTCGGACTGCGGCTTCGCCTTGTAAACGACGCAATAAAAAAGCCGCACTTGGGCTGGATGAGCCGGGCGCGGCATTTGAAAATGGAATAATTATTATCCCAAATCTATATCGTCTTCGGGATCAAAACCCTCAAATAAACGCTCAAAGATCGCAGCTTCCTCTGATGACAGATTGTTGATTTGAGCAATATCAATACCATAATTAGCGAGAACCTCCCGAATCGTCGGCAAGAAAAGATCGCTAGCCTGATCAAGTTTATCCTTAAGTTCTGGCGTCATGGCCTCGGCGGGAATATGAACCATAATACTTCCCCATGGGGCACTGACCAAAAGAGAAATAACTGACTTTACCCTAATCCCCAAATCTTCCATTGTTTTGACAGTCTCACTCTCTCGACCTTCGAGCAATTTATTTTCAATCTGGCCTAAGAAACTAAAGACTTCCTTAATATCTTCAAGATGAGCGTATTCATCCGGATGTTCGCGACAATAAACCTTAAAGTCATCAATCATTTTGCTTTTTTCGCGATTAAACATCGCGTTAGTTATCCCGCCGGTAATCATTCCATTAAATAATTCGGAAATCATTGGATGTTGTCGCCAAGCATTTGCTCGTTGTTCGACAAAAATTTCAATGCAGACACAGATCTCTTCGTAGGTCAAGCTGATCGTCTCCTTTGGGGTGATATACTGAAAAAACAGATATATCATACTTTTTTGATTAAATAAAGTCAGGAAAAAAAGAGGCGGTGCAAATTTTGTAATTTGAACTGCCTCGGGCAGAAAAAGATTAGAAATTAATTATTAAGTTGGTTATGTAGCGACAGTTGGCTCTGGAACTTCCGGTTCGGCTGGAATTTCTGGTTCAAATTGTTCATAGCCTAGTTGCTGACAAACTTTGATTATGTATTGGAGGTTCTCTAATTTACCGCCATTTTGCTCGAAGTATTCCAAACGCACTGCTGGCGACGTTACAATAATATCTTGTCCAAAACCACCCGTTAGAAGATGATAACGCCACTCACCCATATTGATTTCGCAACGTTCCGGATTATCAAATTCCTTATTGTCACAGGCATCGCTATAGAAAGTGAACCGGCCTGAATATTCAAGTCCCACAAATCCTTGAGCAATCTTGATCGCTTCCTCAAATTTCATCCCGAAATCATGGCCTACCTGGCTAAAGGAGACAAAATCCGGCCACATCCTGTCAACTGCAATAGCATAATAATTCGCTGGCTTGTAATTCTGTGTATCTGCATCATATCCACCTTCAATTATCGGGCTATCCGTATGGTTAAAACGAGCAATTTGTAATCCTGTTCCAACAACGACTCTTCCGGTATCAATTAAGTCTTGTGGAGCTTCAAGATAAGCATTAAACCAGCGTTGATTTCTTCGAGCCTCTTTCCAGCCGATTACCACCGCGTTAATGACCGTGCAAACTGCGTTCTTTAGTCGCATGTGATCTGGAAACTTGAAAAACAGTTCTTCGGTTGCGCTCATACTAGCTGACCTCCTTGCCTTTCTTGGATTGTCTGTATTTTACAACAGAAAATTTTACTTGTCAATAATTAACTATACAAAGGGTTTACAAATGACAAAAAAATGTGTATAATAACAAAGTATGGAATTAAGAAATATTGCAATTATTGCCCATGTTGATCACGGCAAAACGACTTTGGTTGACGGGCTCTTAAAACAATCGAACACCTTTCGAGATAATGAGGCAGAAATGTCTCAGGATTTAATTATGGACTCAAATGATCAAGAAAGGGAACGCGGGATTACCATTTTAGCTAAAAATACGGCGGTGCATTACAAAGATGTCAAAATCAATATTATTGATACACCCGGACATGCTGATTTTGGTGGTGAAGTGGAACGCACTTTGAATATGGCAGACGGGGCGATTTTGCTAATTGATGCCCAGGAAGGACCGATGCCCCAGACCAAATTTGTTCTCAAAAAAGCTTTGGAAATTGGCTTAAAATTAATTGTGGTAATTAATAAAATCGACAAGCGCGATGTCCAAGTGGCAAACACCCTTAATAAAACTTATGATTTATTTTTAGATCTGGCGACTCATGAATCTCAACTGGATTTTCCGGTTTATTTTTGTATTAGCCGTGAAGGCAAAGCTTGGGATGAATTGCCCCAGGATTGCCAAGAAGCGGCGGATTTGACGCCAATTTTTAAAGCAATTCTAAAATATATCCCAGCTCCTGATACAGATAGCAATAAACCTTTCCAAATGCAGGTGACTAATTTGGATTGGGATAATTTTCAAGGCAAATATGCGGTTGGTAGAATTACGAATGGTAAAACTGAGGAAAAACTCGCGGTTTCAATTGTAAATTCCGAGGGGGTTTTAGGAACTGCTCGGATTGAAAAAATTTATGTCAACCAGGGCTTAAAAAAAGTTGAAGTAAAAAAGGCGGAGGCTGGCAATATTGTGGCTATTACCGGAATACCGAATGCTAATATCGGCGACACGATTGCGGATTCTAAAAATCCAATCGCCCTGCCGCCAATTAAAATCGAAGAGCCAACTTTGAAAATGGCGATTTCGGCTAACACCTCGCCTTTTGCCGGTCTGGAAGGCGAATTTGTGACCAGCCGTCAAATTTTAGAACGAATTAAAAAAGAGCTGCAAACCAATATTTCCTTAAAGCTCGAAGAAAATGGGACCGAATTTATTTTGTCTGGCCGCGGAGAATTACATTTGTCGGTTTTTATCGAAACTTTACGGCGTGAAGGTTTTGAACTTCAAGTGAAAAAACCACAGGTTATCACCAAAGGAATTGACGGCACAATCTCGGAACCGGTTGAAGAATTAACGATCGATGTTGATTGCGATAAAATTGGGGTTGTTAAAGCCGAAGTTGGTAAAAGAAAAGGTATTTTACTTTCTCATGACCAAAACAGTGATGGGACAACCCGTTTGGTGTACGAAATTACCACCAGAGGTTTATTGGGCTTGAGAAACCAGTTGCTGAGAATTACTCGCGGCACGGCAACTTTGAATTCGATTTTTCTTCGTTTTCAGCCTGCTGGCGCTGAGCTGCCGAAACTTCGAAACGGGGTTTTGATTGCTTCGGCTGGCGGAAAGGCGGTTGCATATGGAATAAATATCGCACAAGGTCGCGGCATGACCATAATTGAACCTAATGCCCAAGTATACGCGGGACAAATTATTGGTTTAAATAATCGTGGCGAAGATCTTGAAATTAATGTCACCAAAGAAAAACAAAAAACCAATATTCGTTCTTCGACTTCTGATATCGCGGTTATTTTAACCCCGCCAACCCTTTTGTCGCTCGAACAATGTTTGGATTTTTTGGAAAACGATGAATTTTTGGAAGTAACACCGAAGAATTTGCGGCTTCGAAAAATAATTTTAGACGCAGTATCGCGCGCAAAAGCCAAAAAAGTGAACTCAAATTAATTTTTTAATCAACCTTTGCCAAGAGTTTTTTGGCCAGGTTTCCAGCCAGCCGGACTCATTTCGCCGGTTTGTAGGGCTTTGAGAACTCGCAAAATTTCGGTCACACTTCTGCCAACATTATTATCGGAAACTAAAATATAACGAATGATTCCTTTGGGATCAATGATAAAAGTGCCTCTTGAGGAAATTCCGGAGGCTAAATCTATTTCATATTTTTGAATGGCTTCTTTGTTGATATCTGATAAGAGCGGGAATTTTATATCGCCTAGTTGTCTTGACCATTCCTGATGGGCATAAACGCTGTCGACACTGACTCCTAAAATTTCCGTGTGGCTATCTGCGAATTCCTGATATTTTTTATTCAGAGCGATAATTTCCGTCGGACAGACAAAACTAAAATCCAAGGGATAAAAAAAGAGAATTACCCACTTTTTACGATAATCTTTTAAGTTGTATTTCTTGATATGGTTGGCTTTGAAACCTTCAAGAATAATATTGGGGGCTTTTTGACCAAGTTTAATCATTTTTTTCCTTTCTTTTGCCACGAGATGGCGAAGTATGGCTGAGCCATTTTTCGTGGCTCCGGGACAGGGATTCGAAGGGCTAAAGCCCGTCTCAACGCAGTCGTGGTATTTTTATTTCACGATTTGTGTAATAATTTCAGCATAAATAATTTTGTGGTTTGCGCAACGGGGTTCTCGCCAGATCACGGACAACTCAAAATCTTCCTATAAAACTGAAAAATTTTGAGTTGGCTCCGGGATAGGGATTCGGACCCCAATTTTCAGGACCAAAACCTGACGTCCTGCCATTAGACGATCCCGGAATCTGCTTTAATTCTATCACAAATTATGCTTATTTAAAATAAAATCACCCAATTTGGGTGATTTTGTATATCTTGAGTGGATAATAAGATGAATTAATAATATAATACAACCAGGAGGAAATAATGAATGGACCAGAAATATTTTCGGAATCAAATGGAGAACATGATCACAACGAATTTTCTAATATTCCAATAGACCCAGAAATTTCAGAGGAAAATACTAAAGCCCGAGAACTTACAAGTTTAACGATAGACTTTTTGCATAATGCTCACATTTCTAAAGAAAAAAGAGGTAATCCAGAGCTACAAGATGCAACTTTAATGAGATTATTCCAAGACCAGTCCTGGCGTCTCAGAGTTAATAAAGCAACCCAGAAAGCAGATCAAGAGTGGCAAAAGACAGCCAAAACTTTTACAGTCGCGAGAGAGTTGTCGCGAGAAGCACCCTTTGTTACTCCGTCGTTTGCTTGTCCTTCGCCATTTGTTGAATTGTTAGCTGATTATGATCAGGGCTTAGAAATTGCTAAACTTAAAGAAAATTCACCATTGGAAAGTTGGCTAGAAGCTTATATTCGCGAAAGACCGGTTAAATTTTATAATCCTTCTCATAGTCTTGCATCTCCTGATCTTATTGCACTTAGACGTGAAGGAAAATCGGCAGTAATAGTTGCCGTTGGCGAAGCGAAAAGAGGTTATCTCGGTGTCGGGGAAAGACCTTCTCAATCTAGGGATCGCAGAGAGGGATTGCCACAATTTAGAAAAATACTTAGAGATCTCCCTAAAAGAGTTAAACTTCTCAATTCTAATCTTTCTTCCATGAGAGAAAAAAGGCCATTTCTAAAAGAAATTGATGAATTTGCGGTTGCAGGTTTAACCGAATTGAAAAAATATTTAATAGTCCCATTTGATGTCGCTACTCCTCGTGAAGACATGAAAATTCGAGGTCTTGAGCCTTGGGAAAGAGATGAAATGAGTTTTTCACGCCAAGAATTGGCTTACCTTTCATTGTTATTAGTGCGTCAATCAAAAATAAAAAAACAATAAGATCTAAATCAAAAATTATAATTTAAAAAATCGTCCTAAACTGGGACGATTTTTAAATATCTTGAGTGGATAATAAGCCGAGTTTTGTTCCGCCAATTGGCGGAAGATAATCATCTATCTTTGCGGTGGGTCCCAAAATGTCCAAAACGAGCAGCTTCATTACCATATGGTGACATTTCAGTCCATTCCACCTTGCACCGGATAGGGTTTACCACTTTCCGATGTTACCATTGGAAAGAGAGGCTTCTTAGGTCCTCACTTTTCACCCTTACCACGCCTCATCGGCGGGCGGTTTAGTTTCTGTGACACTTTCCCTCGTTCGCACGGCCCTTCATCCCCAAATGTTAATCTGAAGGGTGCGGGGTATCCTGCTCTGTGGTGCTCGGACTTTCCTCTCCACCTCATCGGTGGAGCGATTATCTAATCCACTCAAGACAGCCTAATTTTACCAAATAAAGCCTATTTTGTCAAGTATTTTTCAAGAGTTTTTTGAGGTATTGGCCGGTGTAGGATTTGGCCACTTTGGAAACCGCTTCAGGGGAACCGGTGGCTGTCACATAGCCGCCTTTTTCGCCACCTTCTGGGCCTAAATCTATTAGCCAGTCGGCAGCTTTAATGACATCCATATTATGTTCGACGACTAAAACTGAATTTCCCATCTCCACTAAGCGATCTAAAACACCCATTAATTTGGTAATATCTTCAAAATGCAAACCAGTGGTAGGTTCGTCTAAAATATACAGGGTTGAACCGGTGGCTTTGCGCGATAATTCCGTGGCTAATTTAACCCGCTGCGCTTCCCCACCAGACAAGGTAATTGCCGATTGTCCCAAATGAATATAGCCTAAACCAACGTCGTCTAAAATTTTTAATTTTTCTCGAACTTGGGGAATATTTTCAAAAAATCCAAGAGCCTCAACCACCGTCATTTCCAAAACATCCGCAATAGTTTTGCCTCGAAAATGGATTTCCAAAGCTTCTTTGTTGTATCTTTTGCCTTTACATTCTTCGCAGGTGATCCAAATATCGGGTAAAAAATGCATTTCAATTTTTATCTGACCTTCGCCATGGCAAGTCTCACATCTGCCGCCCTTAACATTAAAGGAAAAACGACCGGCACGATATCCTCTAAGTTTCGCTTCTGGAGTTGAGGCAAAAAGTTCGCGAATTGGTGTAAACAAACCGGTGTAGGTAGCCGGATTTGAACGAGGAGTGCGGCCAATCGGCGATTGATCAATCATAATGACTTTGTTGAGATATTCAAGGCCGCGAATTTCTTGGTGTTTGCCGGGCGCGACTCTTGAACGATGGAATTTTTTCGCCAAGGCTTTGGCTAAAATTTCACAAATCAAGGTTGATTTTCCCGATCCAGAAACGCCAGTAACACAAGTTAGTAAACCTATTGGAATTTTAACATTGATCTTTTTGAGATTAAATTCTTCGGCACCAATAATTTCCAAAAATTTATGATTAGGTTGGCGGCGTTTTTCAGGGATGGGGTTGGCTTTTTTACCAGATAAATATTGGCCAGTAATTGATTTAGGATTTTTTGAAATTTGGCTGACGGTGCCTTGAGCAATAATTTTTCCACCTAAATCGCCGGCTCCAGGTCCAATATCAAAAATATAATCGGCAGCTATTATAGTTTCCATATCATGTTCAACTACAATCACGCTATTGCCTAAATCACGCAAATCCTTGAGAGTTTTGAGCAATCTGCTGACATCGCGCTGGTGCAAACCAATCGAAGGCTCATCTAAAATATAAACGACGCCGACTAAACCAGAACCAATTTGCGTGGCAAGCCGGATTCGCTGCGCTTCCCCACCAGCCAGAGTGGCAACATTACGATTTAAGGTTAAATAGGATAAACCGACATTTTCCAAAAATTTTAAACGCGCTTTAATTTCTTTTAATATCTGGTTGGCAATAATTTTATTTTTTTCGCTTAATTTCGCGTCAAGTTTTTTAAAAAATTCAATTAGTTTTTCGACAGATAATTGCGCCACTTCAATAATTGATTTATCGGCCAAAGTGATAGCTAGGGCTTCGGGTTTTAAGCGCTGACCATGGCAAGTTGGACAAATTTTTTCTACCATATATTTTCTAATTTCCGAGCGAATAAAATCTGAGTCAGTTTCCATATATCGACGCTGAAGATTAGGAACAACACCTTCAAAATTTGTCACATATTCTCGAACGGATCCGGCACCGGATGAGACTTGATAAACCTCGTTGCCGGTACCATATAAAACCAAATTCAGGGTCTTGCCGCTTAATTCTCGAACCGGGACATTAACGGAAAATTTATGTACAACGGCGACCTTATCTAAAATTCTTTGAAACCAAGTAGAATGGGAAACAGTTCTGACCCATGGCCGAATGGCGCCCTCAGCCAAGGTTAAATTTTTGTTGGGAATTACCAAATTTGGTTCAACCTCTAATTTTGTCCCTAATCCTTGGCAATCCGGACATGCGCCATGTGGGGAATTAAAAGAAAAAAGCCGAGGCTGAATTTCTGGCAAACTAATCCCACAATCAGGACAGGCAAAATGTTCAGAAAAAATTATATCTCGGTCATTTTCAAAATCATGAATATAAATAATGCCATCACCCAGATCTAAAGCTGTTTCCACCGATCCTGAGAGCCTGGTTTTATCTAAACCCTTAGATAACATCAAGCGGTCCACTACGACTTCGATTGAATGTTTTTTATTTTTATCCAATTTTGGGACTTGCGATAAATCGTAAACTGATTTGTCAACCCGGACCCGCACAAAACCGGCTTTAGCAATTTCTTCAAAAACCTTTTTGTGCTCGCCTTTTTGGTCTAAAATAATCGGCGATAAAATCATCACTTTTTTTTCGGGTTTTTTAGATTTGGCAATTAAGTTGGCAATTTGTTTGACAATTTGGGTTGGGGTTTGGCTTTGTATGGGTTTGCCACAATTTGGACAATGCGGTTCGCCGATTCTGGCAAATAATAAGCGCAGATAATCATAAATTTCGGTAATGGTGCCGACCGTGGAACGAGGATTTTTAGAGGCTGATTTTTGGTCAATGGAAATAGCCGGAGACAAACCTTCAATGTAATCCACATCTGGTTTTTCCATCACCCCTAAAAATTGTCGCGCATATGAAGATAAACTCTCGACATAACGGCGCTGGCCTTCGGCATAAATTGTATCAAAAGCTAAAGATGATTTTCCAGACCCGGATAACCCGGTAAAAACGACTAATTTATCTCTGGGAATTTCCAAACTGATATTTTTTAAATTATGTTCACGAGCACCAATTATTTTAATTTTTCCGCCAGCAAATTTTGGAGTTTTTGGCATCTTGAAGCCTTTCTATGAGTTCAAATTTATAATATTATAATAATATGTCAAAAATATATACCAATGAACAATTATATCACGAATGTCAAGAGAATAAAAGTGTTATAAATTGCGTTTTTGAAAATTAAAATTTATTTTTTGGAATTTTTAAATCATTTGATATATAATAGAGTTAAATTATCAGCTTTAATATAAAGAGTTTAATTAAATAGATTGGAGTCTATTATGGCAATGTTCGATCAAAACAAACCGGTGACCAAGAAGGTCTCGGAAACGGTTGTCGGCGTGGATGTGAATTTAACTGGTAATTTGAAAAGTGACGGCGACATCCAAATTAACGGTAAGGTTAAAGGAGAAGTGGACACCAAAAGCGATTTATTTATTGGTGACCAAGCAGTCATTGAAGGTTCAATCAAGGGCAAAAATGTGGTTGTCACTGGACAGGTGCGTGGAAATTTACAGGCTTTGGAAGATTTGGAAATCTCGCCGACTGGTAAAGTTTTTGGCGATTTAGTGACCAAAAATTTAATTGTGAAAAAAGGCGCTTCTTTTACCGGCAAAAGTACGATGGGCGAAAACGGCAAAAAAGAATTAAAACCAATTTATGAATTAGAAGAACTCAAAGCTAAGGACCATATAAAGAATTCATAAATTAAAATGTACTATTTTGTTTTAGAGCAAGCGAAAAATCGTTGGCAAGCCGGTTTTCAAAATCGCATCGCAGCCTTTTTGGATGATTTGCAGATTGTGGGTGAAATTGCGAAGGCAAATCCAATTCAAAAAGTCGAAGAACTCTGCCAGCTCGGTTTGAAAAAAGGGTATCATACGATTGTGATTATTGGCACCGACACCACTATCAGCACTTTGGCCGCTCTGATTGCTAAACAAGGTGCCACTTTGGGAATTGTGCCGATTGATCCGGAAAGCAGTTTTTACAATTTAATTGGCTGCACAAATTGGGAACAAGCCTGCCTCGCATTGCCAAAAAGAAGGGTTGCCACTTTTGACATGGGACAAGCTGGGGCAGAACGATTTTTTTTAACCTATGTTAAAATTGCCCCTGATAAGGCTAAAAAACCATCGCAAGTTTTGTTGGAGATTGCGGACTTTAAAGCTGAGGTACCGGCTTTAAGTATGACCGTGGCAAATGGTCCTTTGGGAGATGCTGATTCTGAATTAATGCGCCAAGGTTTTTCGGATAGTCTCTTGGATATCTATGTCACCACTCAAGTTGGCCAAACCAATAGTTCAATTATCTCCTCAATCTTCAAAACAGAACAAAAAACCACCTTTTCAAGCTTATTTCACGCCGATAGATTTAGAGTTTCGGGCCTGGAACAAATTTTAAATGTTTTGGGACCTGACGATAGAATTTTGACGAAAACTCCAATCGAATTTTCAATCGTTCCGAGCGCGATTAAAGTAATTATTAAAAAATCATCTGGGGTAAAGGCTCCAGTGAAACATCAATAAGGTTAAGGCTTGATTATTTTGCTTTCCTATTATATAATATAAAAACATAGGAGGTTTCGATTAAGAAAAGATTAATCTCAAATTGGCAAATCCAATCCCCCAAAGTGCGTTTGGTTGATGAAAATGGTGAGTTTGTGGGAATTTTAGAGCGCGATAAGGCGATTTTTTTTGCCAAAGACCGCGGTTTTGACTTGGCGATCGTGGCTGAAAATGCTAATCCACCAGTGGCCAAATTAATTGATTTTGGTAAGTACCAGTATGAACAGGAAAAAATTGCCCGCAAACAAAGAAAAGGTAAAACAGGTGAATTAAAAGAAATTCGAATTGGCTTTAAAATTTCCGAGCACGATTTGGACATCAAGATCAAACGGGCGGAAAAATTTATTGTCAAAGGCCATCGCGTTCGCGTAAATTTAAGGCTCAGGGGACGGGAAATGCAATTTCAACCCAGAGCTTATGAAATGCTGGCAAAATTTGCCGAAAAATTAGCAAAAATTAGCACCATTGAATCCCCAGCCAGCAAAGAACGCAATCAATTTAACATCTTGTTAAAACCGGCCAAAAGCCAAAACTAAAAAGATTATAAAATTTAAATTTGAAAATATTTATTTTGATATTGATGAATAATTTGAAGGAATGAAATGAAGTTAAAAACACATCGAGGATTAGCAAAAAGAATTAAAAAAACTAAAACTGGCAAGATTAAACGCAGATCAGCCTTTATTTCGCATTTATTAAGTAAAAAATCAGCGGCTCGCAAACGCCGACATGCTGTGTCACAAGACGTAAGCATGGCAGATCGAAAAGTGGTGAGAAAATTAGTCCCATATAATAAATAAGATTAAAAATAAAATTGAAAAAATTAAAGATGCAGAGTAAAAATTAAAAATCTAATAGTATTTTTATCTTTTCTCTCTAATCTTTTATTTTGAACGACCAAAGGGAGTAAATATGCCAAGAATCAAGCGCGGCGTAATGGTTCGAAAAAGACATAAAAAAATTAAAAAGCTGACCAAGGGTTACATGAAAACCCGCCAGGCTTCAATTAAAAAAGCCAAAGAGGCGGTGGTGAAGGCTGGACAACACGCCTATCGAGATCGCCGAGGCAAGAAAAGATTAATGCGCCGACTTTGGATTAGCCAATTAAATGCCTATTTGAAAGCCAACGAGATTAGTTATTCAAAATTTATGGGTCTTTTGAAAAAGAATAAAATTGAACTTAATCGAAAAATTTTAGCCGAACTCGCCCAAAATGAATCCGGGATTCTTAAGAAAATTATTGAAGAAGTCAAAAGTTAATACATGTTTTGGTCTTTGGGACGATATTGGAGAGCCTCAGCTAAATGTTGAGGGTGAATTTGAGTACTATTTTCTAAATCGGCAATGGTTCTGGCTAATTTTAAAACCCGATGATATGCTCGAGCAGATAAATTAAGTTGCATAGCGGCATTTTTAAGTAAATTCTGCGATTTTTCGTCCAATTGGCAGAATTTTTTTATATCTTGAACTTTCATTTCTGAATTGGTGAGGATTTTTAAATCTGAAAAGCGAGTGCGTTGTCTATCTCTGGCTGATTCAACCCGTTTTCTAATTTTGGCAGATTCTTCGGAAACTTTTTCCGAGGTTAATTTTTCTAATTTTACCGCGGGGATTTCAATATGAATATCGATTCGATCTACGAGAGGCCCTGAGATTTTTTTCTGATAATGCATAATTTGGCTTGGTCCACAAACGCATTGCCTTTTGGGATCATTTAAATAACCACACGGGCATGGATTCATGGCGGCCACTAAGGTAAAATGGGCGGGAAATTGCAGGGTTCCTAGGGCCCTGGAAATGGTAATGATTCGATCTTCCAAGGGTTGCCTGAGAGCTTCTAAAACTGCCCGGCCAAATTCTGGCAATTCATCTAAAAACAAAACTCCTTTGTGCGCTAAAGTGACTTCACCTGGTCGAGGATGTGCGCCACCACCCACCAAAGAGATGTTAGAAGCAGTATGGTGAGGCGAGCGAAATGGCCTAGAAGAAATTAATGGTGAATCATATGGCAAAATTCCTGCCACCGAATAAATTTTGGTGATTTCTAATGATTCTTCGGGGGTCATTTTGGGCATAATCGAAGGCATGGCCCGTGCCAGTAAGGTTTTGCCAGATCCTGGCGGTCCAGACATTAAGACATTATGTGCGCCAGCGGCGGCGACTTCTAAAGCGCGCTTGGCTTGTTCTTGGCCAGCGATATAGGCCATATCAAAATCATATAATTCATCCTTATCTAAAGTTAATTTACCGGCAGATTTGATTTTGGAAATCTGTTTTTCCATTTTAAGATGATATATGAGTTGTTTAAGACTTGAAACTGGATACAAATCTAGGCCAGCCACTAATTCGGCTTCGGCTAAATTTGATTCCGGCAGATAAATTTTTTGAATGCTTGATTTTTTGGCCATTAAAGCCATGGGTAAAATCCCAGAAATCCGGCGCAATTTGCCATCTAATGATAATTCACCCAAAAATAAATTCTCGTGCGAATTTAAAAAAGTCGGGATTTGCTCTGAGGCTGCTAAAATCCCAACTGCAATCGCTAAATCAAAAGCTGGTCCAGATTTTGGCAAATCAGCCGGCGCTAAATTTACTGTTAACCGACGATCCGCCATTTTGGCTGATGAATTCTTGATCGCCGCTCGGACTCGCTCTTTTGATTCTTCAACGGCTTTGTCTGGTAAACCAACCATATTAAAAGCAGGTAAACCAGAAGAGATATCGGCTTCGACCTCAATTGGTAAAGCTTCGAGTCCAACCACTGATGCGGCTAAGATCTTTGCCACAGCCATATTTTCTCCTAATCTTTTAGCTCTGTTTTATCTTAACTATATTCTACCACAAATTTGAAATTGTTATTTAAAAAAGCCGTGACAGGGTATTGATCTCGAAGGATCAGTTCCGTGCAACGGCTTGAAAAAAATTAGTACGAACCTCCTCTTTCAATGTATGGGAGCGAAGATTTTCCAATTTTATTATTGGCAAAACTTGTAAAAACCCTCCAACCTCCGTGACTGCGTAAATGCGCAACCTGAATTCTTGAATTGAGCCCATTCCATCTTTCGGCAAAGGGGTAGGCGGCAACTTGATCTTCAAAAAGCTGGATGTCTCCAGCCCTCAATAATCCCAGGGCGGCAAATGCCACATCTGTCCGAAAACAACCTAATTCTTCAGGATAGGTGGGAAAACGACGCAACCAAAATATGGCTTTCCTTCTAATAATTCTTGGGGCAAAATAGCATAGGGTAATAAGAATCCATCTTTTAAATTCCACAATCATGCCACTCTTGCTGACTTTCCACATTGACGATCACGCCCCTTTGTCCTTTAGGATGGTGGTAATTTCTTCATCTGAGAGACCTAACGATTTACCCATCCCTAGAGTGCAAGCCTTCCAAATATGACCTGAGGCCATTCCTTTCAACCTGGCAGTAATTATCTTTCTTCCCTCTTCTCGCCTTGTTGTAATCTGGCAGAGATAAATGGCATATGTGAATGCGCAATGGTTAATTGAATGGGGATGTCCTCCCTCACGATGAAGCCTTGTGTACCTTTCCTTGTATTTATCTGCCAAAAAGTTATAAATGCGTTCCTGATCTTCTGGAGATGTCCTTTCCCGCCAGACTTCAAGACCCGCTAAATGAAGCTCCTGCTCTAAGAAATAGTCGCTGTCTTTGCCCAGCCAGGGCAAATAATCATTCCCCATACACATAAAGGGAAGATCCGGGTAAACCTTCACTCTACCTTCGATATGGTCTAAACCCGCATCTGTAGTTAGAAATCTGCTTACCTCCGGGTCAAGCCTAAATGGTGGGGAAAGTACAATGATATCTTGACCCCAATCATCAAATCCGGTAGGTCCGGCTTTACGCACAAGAATGTCTTGCAGGCTTTGCATATTCCACACCTCACCTGGTTCGAGATGTCGTCCCAAGAGTACTAAAGATATTTTATTATAATTTATAGCAATTGTCAAGAGTTAATCTCTATTTTTTATCGCCGCTCCAATAAAACCCAAAAATAATGGATGAGGTTTAATTGGTCTTGATTTGAATTCGGGATGGGCTTGGGTAGCAACGAAATAGGGATGATTCGCCAACTCAATAAATTCGACTAATTTTTTATCAGGTGAGTTGCCGGAAAAAATTAAGCCATTTTTTTGTAAAATTTGATGATATTCCGGATTAACTTCATAACGATGTCGATGCCTTTCTGCGATTTGATTTTTTCCGTATAATTTTCTGATCTTAGAATCTGGTTTTAAAATTGCCGGATACGAGCCCAAACGCATCGTGCCGCCCATTGACTTAATTTTTAATTGCTCTGGTAAATATTCGATAACTGGATACTTAGTTTTTGGGTTAAACTCGGTGGAGTTTGCATCATGCAATTTACACATATTTCGAGCAAATTCGATTACAGCAACCTGCAAACCCAAACATAAACCCAAAAAAGGAATTTTATTTTCACGGGCAAATTGAATCGCTTTGACCTTACCTTCGATGCCACGAATCCCAAAACCTCCAGGCACTAAAATGCCATCAACTTTAGATAATATTTTATTAATTTTAAGGGTATTTTCGCTATCTACCCCGATAATATTTATTTTCGTTTGGTAAGCTATGCCGGCATGACGCAAAGCTTCCACCACGGAAATATAGGCGTCAGGATGATCTAAATATTTTCCAACCATAGCAATATTAATCGTTTTTTTAACATCGTGACATTTTTTGACAATTTGCCGCCAATCATTAAGGTTAGGTTTTTTAAATCTTAATTTAAATTTTTTAGCCACTTGCCGAGCTAATCCGGCTTTGGCTAAATTTAAAGGAATTTCATAAAGTGAATTGGCATTTATTGCTTCAATGACATTTTTTTCATCAACATCACAAAAAAGAGCAATTTTTTTACGGATTGAATCACTTAATTTTTCCTTACATCTAACGACTAAAAGACCGGCTTGAATGCCATCGCTGCGTAAAAGTTGAACGCTTTGCTGAATCGGCTTGGTTTTGGCTTCTTCAGACGGATAAATATAAACAATTTTTACCACATGAATATATAAAACATTTTCTTCGCCGACGTCATGACGAAACTGGCGGGCAGCTTCGATAAAAGGCAAACCTTCGATGTCACCAATCGTGCCACCAATTTCACAAATTAAAAAATCCGCCTGAGATTTTTGGGCGGCTAATTTGATGCGACGTTTAATTTCCTCGGTAACATGAGGAATAATTTGGATGGTGCTGCCCAAAAAATCACCATGCCGTTCTTTTTCGGTAACAGCGGAATAAATAATTCCCGTAGTAAAATTTGAAAGTTGCGATAAATTTTCGCCAACAAACCTTTCATAATGACCTAAATCCAAATCGGTTTCGGTACCATCTTCGGTCACAAAAACCTCACCATGTTGAAAAGGATTCATGGTGCCAGCATCCTTATTTAAGTACGGATCAACTTTTAGCATTCCAACTTTGAAACCTGATTTTTTTAACAATAACCCTAACGATGCTGCCGTAATCCCCTTACCAATACCGGAAACAATGCCGCCGGTAATAAAAATATACTTAGTTTTGGACAATTGTGGCTCCTCCTGCCCCTCTTTTTAAAAATTTGTTTATTGCAATTTCTGCATTTTGGACATTTTCTATCCAGATAATATTTTTATCTCGACGAAACCATGTCATTTGCCTACGGGCGAAGTTTCTGGTTCGAGTTTTAGCAGTTTGTAAGGCTTCTTCAAGACTTATATTCCTGCGAACATATTCACCTATTTCCCGATATACTAAACCTGATATGGCCGGTAAATTAAAGTCATATCCGGCTTTATATAATTTTTGAACTTCCTCAACCAATCCCTTTTTAACCATTTCGTCTAACCGCTGATTTATCTTTTCATATAATTTTTCCCGCGAGACTTTGACGCCAATTTTTAAAATCCGATAACATGGTTTATCGGCAGTCTTAAGTTTTGAAAACTTCTTGCCAGAGGTTATGCATACTTCCAAGGCGCGAATTAGACGCCGTTTATTTTTTAAATCAATCTTGCCAAAAGTATCCGGGTCTTTAATTTTGAGTAATTTTTGTAAAGCTGCGAGCGATTTTTTGGCTAATTTGAGGCGTAATTTTGAATCCAAGCTAATGGGTGGAAGCTTAAAATTATAACAAACCGCATCAATATATAAACCGGTGCCGCCAACCATAAAGGGTAATTTACCTTTTTTATGGATTTGATTTATGGTTTTTTGGGCTAATTTTTGAAAATCAGCTACGGAAAATTCTTGATCTGGTTTGATAATATCTAACAGATAGTGCGGGACAACTTGTTGTTCTTTTTTTGAAGGCTTGGCGGTTCCGATGTCCATTTTTTCATAAATGGTCCTCGAATCTGCAGAAATTATTTCACCATTAAATTTTTTGGCAAGGTGAATTGCCCAAGAAGTTTTACCCGAGGCGGTTGGTCCTAAAATTACAATTAACGGTTTTTCGATAGTCATTTATCTTTATAAACCTTTTTGTAAAACATCCGCTAAAATTATAAAACCACCGGTTTTTGATAACCAGGCAAGCGTGATAAAAGCTGAAAAAAGCAAAATCACAATTAATCCGGCCATTATTTTATCGCGCCTTGAAGATAACATTATTACTCCTTAAATTATTTTTTAGGTTTATTTTTGGCTTTATTTTTTTCCGCCATTTCCGCTTTCATTTTCCAAACTTCAAATAAGCCAGCGCCCTCAACTGGCATTTTTTTACGATGTTTTACCTCTCTTTTTTCGGCTTTGGTCTTGCCTTTCCAGTCTTCATAATTTAGCGCATCAAGATCATTAATTGATTGATTTCGAACTGGTTTGAACATTTAAATTTCTCCTACTTCAAAATCCAAAAACCTAAAATAGATATATTATCTTTCGACTAAAAAGGCGATTTTGACATTAGCTTTAAATTCGGTGATTTTATTATCCTGAATAGTCGCGTTTTGTCCAACGACATCAACACCGGTAATATTTCTAATGGTTTTTGCGGCTTGATCAACCGCGTGCTTGGCGGCATCTTCCCAGCTGGTTTCGGAAGTGCCAATTAGTTCGACAATTTTTACAACGGCCATAATTCTCCTTTATTATTTTAAAAATTTGTAAACTGAATGAGCGGCGATGGCGCCCTCTGCCATTGAAGGCAAAATCTGCCAAAATTGCTCAGAACCGGTAGTAATATCACCGGCCGCCCAAACGCCTTTAAGGTTGGTCGCACCACCCGGGTCAATCACAATAAAACCTTGTTCGTCTAATTTAATGCCTAAATTTTTCGCTAAAGTGGCATTTGGGGTTGAGCCGATTTCAATAAAAACACCATCAACTTTGAGATCTTTTTGGGCAGTCGGGCTTTGCAAACTCAAACTTTCAACCACCTCTTTGCCGTTAATTTTGGTCGTTTTGGTAGAAAGAATAATTTCAACATTTTTTCGAGCTTTGATTTTATCTTGCCAATAAGGTTCCGCACGCAATTTATCCTCAGCTTCAATAATATAAACTTTTGGACAAATGTCAGCTAATAAATTTGCCGAGGCTAAACCGGCATCGCCACCACCAATCACAGCGACAATACGATCTTTAAAAAAGCGGCCATCACAAGTGGGGCAATAACTGACGCCCCGACCCAAAAGTTCTTCCTCGCCTGGCACACCTAATTTGCGGCGTTCCATACCAGTAGTTAAAATTACGGTTTTAGTGGGGATTTTTTCAGCTTGTTCGGTTTCGACTTCAAAACCAGTCTCGGTTTTTTTAATCTTAGTAACTTTGTCGTTTTTCATCTCCACGCCCAATTTTTTAATCTGGGCAATAATTTTCGAGGCTAACTCAGCCCCTGAGATTTTTTCAAAACCTGGATAATTTTCGATCTCATAGGCATTTTCCATTGCCCCACCAGAGGCGACACAAATTAATAAAGTTTTTAAATCGTATCTGGCGGCATAAAGAGCGGCGGCTAAGCCGGCTGGTCCCCCACCAACAATAATCAAATCATACATGTTATCTCCTTCTAGTCGCAAATCCGAAATTCGAATATCTAAATCATAAATAAGTTACAATTTTTAATATCTAATTTTCAAATTTTTGGGTACTTATTACATAGAATCTTATAACCATATTTATCATACCAAATTCTGAGGACAAAAAAAGCCCCGTACCTTGGGAAAAGCACGGGGTCAACCGCAAACGAGAAATATTGAAATAATTAATTAATGTTGACGAGTGGCTCGATGCTGACCTTTTTGATATTGCGTATAATCATAAAGGGCTTCAAAGAATTGTTGAAGTTTGTCAAAATCTTGAACTATAATAACCTGATTGGTTATAATGCTTGAACATAACCCTCTTAACATTTTCATTTCTTCCCGAAACGCATCCTGTCCAGAAAAAGTCTCAACACCATCACTTGCCTGCAAGTCATCCCGGGCACCTTTAGCCAATAAATAATTTGGCTCATTCTTAAAATGCCGAGTATGAATCCTTAGGGTTTCAATATCTTCAATCTCTTGAACAACAGAATTTAGAAATTCTTGAGCTCTGCCAATTGCCCAAAGAGTTTTTTGATCACGGTTGCCCCTTTCAATATTAACTAAGGCAGTTTTCACCCTAATTGTTAACAATGCCGTAATGGAAATCATCTCTCTATTAACAAGTTGGTCAGTCGCCAATCAGATCACCCCTTTTCTTGATGTAGATTTGAATAACAATCTTTGTCCAAAATTAATCGTCCCATTCGGGAGGATAAGGAAAAGTGTCTAAATCGTAACCGACCTCCACCAAATCACGATCAATAGCTCTTTTAATACCGGTTTTGGCTTCAAAATCTAATTGGGCAGCCAGGCGCCGGTGAATGGCTGGCCAATCCTCTCTTGGCAAATACTTCTCGGTTGACCAAGCAAAGTCAGTCCAAGGATTATCTCGCATCCGCTTTAAATATCCTGCTAAATCTAAGGTTTCGAAATAGGCGCCATAAAGATGCAAGCTAGTTGAAAGTCCATTCATCTCGCCCGGTACAATTTGAATTCCCAAGGCATTCGTGAGCCTAATTGCCCATAACCTTTGGTATTCCGACAAAGCATACATATTCATAGGCCAGCCATTGAAAAGATCATGGGACCGAAATATTATGACCCAAACTAGATTATAGGTTTCTTCTTCACAATTCGGATCCTGCAAAAGCCGGAATTGGATCATTTGCAGACAGGGGGCATCTTCAGAAAAGTTATCAATTTGTGGAATCCAAGTATGCAGCATGTAGTCGCGACCAAAACGATGTTTTGACATCCAGTCTTTTTGCATTTTCTCAATCATTAACTTGTCTTGCGATTCAAAATATGTCGTGGCCGGTAAAACAACTTGTACCTCTCTTTCTAAGCGCTGATGGTAAGAATAATCCCAATAAGCTTCCTTTTCATCCTCTTCGGTTCTAATGGTAATATCTTTCACCCAGCCATCATGAACTCCAAAACAAACCTCATCTCGATAAACTAACAAACCCTCGGGGGCATCACAACAACCAAAGCTATGCAATCTCGGTTCATTAAGCGGCTTTCGGATTGTGTAACCCATGCACGCATCAAATCCGAGCGGAAAGCCTTCTTGATGTTTGGGGGTCCGTTCCCTTGATCCCAAAAACCAGCAAGCTAAACAAAGTTTGTGCCAGACTTCAGGGACATAATCTCCAACAATACCGATGAACGGGAGCGTACCTTGTTGTGGTAATTGTGTTAAGTCTTCGATAAGAGCGCGTTCTTGCTGATTCGCCATTACTGATCGACCTCCTCGGGTTTTGCGCGGAGTTATAGATGGGATTTCAACGGCAGTACGGGCTATCGCGCCAACCGGCTTCAATATTCTGAATTTCTGATTTAATATCCTCAACCACATCCATTCCACTGGCTTGTAATGCAGCTACCATTTCTCTGGTAAAAAACACGCAATCTATTTTCCCATTAACTAATGCCTGATAACTCGTTTCTGTTTCTCGAGGTGGTTTGGGAATAGGACTGACAACAAAAAATATATTTGCCCGCTCTGCTGGCCGCAGCCCAAACATTAAACCTAATTCTTGGATTTGACTAATTTCTACCGGAGTTAATAGCTCTTGAGCCGCCTCATCGATAACTAACATTTCTCTGACTTCAAGTTGGTAAGGAAAAAATTCAGGTGAATCTTTAGTTGCCATGGGTACCGACCTCCTTAAATAACCTTGCGGGTTGTTTTGGTTTCATAATTATATTGTTCGACGGCAATATTTGATTCCATCGCCAGTTGGATCGCAAGCTCAAAATCGGTTTTTTCTTCTCCTTTTTCAGCCTCATCAACTCTTTTAACCCGAGCATATTCTTGGGCAAATACAATCCTTTTTACCCCATAAGCGGCTTGCCTTTTCATGCATTGAGTGCAACATAATCTCGAAATATACAAAGTGCTACCATCAAATTCACTTCGCGAACGAGAAAGCGTGGCGTTGTCTTCAGCGTGCAAACCCCTACAAGCGTTTCCATGCTTTTTTGCACAACCAACATGAGGATTATTACAATGCGGATGATCAGGCAATGGTCCATTATAGCCGGTATCAATAATATGATGATTGGGATTGGCATAAACGCAGGCGACCCGATTATTAATACAGACTGGTCTTTTTGCAAATATAGCCACAATATCCATAAAGGTTTCGTCCCAAGACGGACGTTCGGGTTCGAAAATATCTTCTTGGTCTTTGTCCACTCGACTCACCTCCCGGAGAGTAACCAGCCAAATAAAATCGTTTCAGCTACAACAGCAATTACAACCGCGCCAACTATAATTAATATCCCCACCAACCCCATGACAAGTTTGTTCAGCCCTCGAACCATCATTCGCTCATCTCCTTGTTAAGGAACTCACTTATAAAAAATAGAGTTTAAGCCCATTTGAATTTGGGTAAACCCTCCTTAATTTTTATCTTACATTTTCAGTAATTAATTGCAAGTGGATAAATTTATTTCACCTCTGTATTTTGACCATAAAATTTGCTATAATCATAGCTAAGCCCCTGTAGCTCAATGGATAGAGCGCTTCGCTTCGGACGAAGAGGTTGCGGGTTCGACTCCTGCCAGGGGCGAGTGGGCCTGTAGCTCAGTGGTAGAGCATCTGCCTCTTAAGCAGAGTGTCGAGGGTTCGATCCCCTCCAGGCCCTTTTCCGGAAAGAAAACTCTTTTGAGGTTTTTTTCGGAAAATGGCTTGTGGTGGTAAGAACCCACAGGCGATAAATAAACAATTGAGTAAAAAGTTGATATTTTAGCAAAGACTTAATATAAATCAAAATGTTGTTGCATCGGGACGGGGTTTACCCCTTCGATCCCCTCCAGGCCCTATAATCAAAAGCGCTCTTTTTGAGAGGTTTGCGATTATTGCTTGGAAGATGCGAGAAGCCGTTAGCGGCAAGGTAAAAACCAAAAATAAGGTAGTTATTTAACAACAACCTTGTAGATTTTAACGAAGACCCAAGTAGCAATATAACCGGCAATAAAAGCGGAAACCAGTCCGAGAAGCAGTTTACCAAACGACATGGTGGTCGTATCCCAAATAATACTTAGATTGACTCCGTGAAACCATGTTTGAAAGATAGACCGGCTAATGTCGGGCAACAACCAAACTAATAAGCCGCAAAAAAGCGAGACCAAGGTTAAAAATGTTGCCACCGCCAAAGGCGTTTTCTTGGTGTCCATAAACCCTCCCACTAATTAATTTATTTTTTAGCTAATTTTATTTAAATTAGTTTACCCAAGACAACGATAGCAAAAAGAACTATCGCGTTGATTATTGTCAAAACGGTTAAATTCGGAGTGGGTACCTTTTTTATTTTTCGGTCAATTATTAAAACCGCGATTATCCCATCAAGAACAAAAAGTCCCATTTTTATCCAGAACAGAATATTACCCTTAAGTTCTTCCGCTTCCTGAAAATAAAGCACCAACCCGGTTGCCAAGAGCCAACCGGCGGCAATTGTACCTGTCAATCGCATCATCTGAAAAATTTTGAGCCGTTCCTGACTTACTCCCTCCTTGATATTAAGTAAAACAGAAAAAACAACAACACCGATAATTACTCCGGCACCAACGATGTGCAGGATAAGAAACAATGCGTGCATATTACCTCTTTGTTTAATTATATCAAAATCCGAGGTAAGGTTCAAACGAGCATATTAAACCTGAGGTTTTTTGTGGTATTATTAAGATATAATCATATATTAAAAAAGGAGAAATGTGGAGACAAAATTGACTCCGTTTGATAAATTGCTTGATTTGACCGGCAAAACAGCGATTGTTACCGGCGGAGCGATGGGAATAGGTTTAGGAATCACCGCGCGTTTGGCTGAGGCAGGAGCCTCTGTTTTAATTGCGGATTTGGACGAAAACGCCGCTAATAAAAGTGCTCAGGGCTTAAGCACACAAGGATTCAAAGTTAGGGTAGTTAAAACCGATGTTTCGAACGAAACCGAGGTTAACAAAATGGTTCAAACTGCTGTTCAGGATTTTGGTGGTCTCGATATTATCATCAACAATGCCGGCATTTACCCCCAGATGCCGCTTGCCAAAATGACTAAGGAAGATTTCGATCGAGTTGTTGCCGTTAATTTGCGCGGAGTTTTTTTATGCACGGAAGCAGCCTCAAAACAGATGATTTCCCAAGGCCGGGGCGGTAAAATTATTAACATTACTTCAATAGATGCTTTACATCCGTCGATGGTTGGTCTTGCCCATTACGACGCTTCCAAGCATGGTGTCTGGGGCTTTACTAAAAATGCGGCCCTTGAACTTTCTCAACATAAAATTTGGGTTAACGCCATCGCACCGGGCGGTATTACAACCCCCGGGGTTTCTAAAATGCCGCCAGCGCCAGGCGTTGATATGAAAAAATTTATGGCGGCTTTTCTGGCGAAAATCCCGATGCACCGCATGGGAGACCCTGACGACATCGGCAAAGTTGCTTTGTTTTTGGCTTCGGACATGTCCTCGTATCTGACTGGCGAGCAAATCGTGGTTGACGGCGGCGTGTTATTAAGTTGATTTTAGTAAAATGATAAATATATTAATCGCAAAAGGGGGAATATCCGATTGTATGAATGCCCGAATGTCCCTGATTGAAAATACTATCCAAGCCAAAAATCTCTGATTTTTGAAAAAGAGCGACACCAAATCGGAATAAAATTAATTCTTTGAATTAATTTATTGATAACGGAGATTACCGCGATGTGCCCGCGTGGCGAAATGGCAGACGCGCTAGGTTTAGGACCTAGTGAGCGAAAGCTCATGGGGGTTCAAGTCCCTCCGCGGGCAGAGACCAAAAATCCTCCAAATTAGGAGGATTTTTTAATATTACCCTATAAAATTTTCTATCGTAACGATTAGAGGGCGGGATTGTGGGGATCGACCCCACAAAAAAAGGCGAAAACCTACTGACAATTCAAATAGGCTTTCGCCAAAAATAACAAATGAAAATAAATCAAATAAACTCAAAGTTACGAACGAATAAAGTTCCGGCTAATTTCTTGCCACAAGCTAATATCCAAAGAAGTATCTTTGGGCAATCTAACCGGAATATCGGCTCGTGTAATCGGTTTGACATCAAGGTTGGTTTTTTGAGCTAATTCAAAAACTGATTTTCTTTCTTGAGCAATATGGATAATTGAGGGTCGACCAGATTCATACAAGTAATCTCTTACAAACTCATAATCATCAACTGCCAAAGCAATTTCTGGGCCAATTTGATCAACATAGCCTGCCGAAGTCCACATATCTGTTGGTGCTTGAGGATGTTCAAAGGGAACCGGCTTGAATGAAGTTCTAATAATCAAATAATTACGTGAGTTGTTGTGATTCGAAAATATCTTTTCGCCCATTAACTTAGTTTCAGCATAATAATTAATAGGATTAGGGCAATCTTTTTCAGAATACAACCCGCGCTTGCCATCATAATCGGACGGATAATCTCGCTCCCCATCAAAAACATAATCGGTAGAAATGTAAACGAAATAACATTCAGCTCCTCGCGCCGCTCTGATTTCGGCAGCTATCCTCGAAAGAATATTCGTACCTCTAACATTAATCTTATGGCAAAGTTCTCGATCTTTTTCAGCACCGGCAACATCTGTAAAAGCAGCTAAATGCAAAACGACATCGGGCCGGAATAGACAAAATACATTTCTCACTTGATCAATATCACAAATATCCATGATTTGAAATTCAGCTGCAGGAAATTCGCCTATGCAATTACTATCAATTTCGACAACATCGGTCAACATTAGTTTGTGACTATCAAGCCGATAAACCAACTTTGAAGCCAAAAGACCGGCTGCGCCAGTAACGAGGATCTTGGACGGTTTTGGGATTCTCATCGGTTCTCGACCTCCAGGAAGGGATATTGGTCATAGGGGATGGGATGTTCGTCGGGCTTTGTTGGATTATATATATGACTGACGTAGTAATTCAAGACGCAAGGTTTGTTGTATAGGGGTGTAAAACCATGATACCAACCGGGTGGGATAACAACAATTCCCGGTTTTAGGTCACCAATATAATATTCAAGATACCAATTAAGCTCTAATAATTCGGATTTGGTACGGCGACCACTACCATCCAATCTGAAAACTACTATTTTAGCGTTTCCATGGCTCACGCGCATACAATCTGTTTGCAACTTGTGAAGGTGCCAGGCCCTCTTAACCCCAAAAGCAGTTTTGCTTTCGTTGGATTGTCCTGAGTTTTTATCAAAATAGATGTTGTTCCGGTCAAGTGGCGCATATACATTATAAATTCCGTAGCCACGATCATCCATCTTAATATCTTCGGGTTGATAATAAAATACCTGCGGTTTTATAATGGTTCGATCCAGAGTAGGATCCAACAACTCAACCATCTCCTTGAGATATGATTCTGGGACTGAAAATATTATATCAGAAAGTTTGATAAAATCAAAGATAAGGCATAAAAATGCCTCTTCTTCTTTATATCTTAAGGTCTAAGATTATTTTTTATCTTTTTTTTGACAGCCACACTGACAGCCCTTGTCACAGGTACAGCATTTACAGCAAATGCCCGGTTCGCAAGAACATTCACAGTCTTTGTCAATTGGCATAGTACATTTTTTACATTTTGCCATTAAGCTTCCTTTCATTATATTAATATTAATTTTTAAAATTTTTGGAAGAGGGGGCGGTTTTTGTGGGTGTAGGAGCAGGGGTAGCTGGGGCGGGCGTGGCAGAAGCTGGCGTGGCAGTTGGACTGATACCTTTTAAGAAAAAAGAAATTATAATCATCACCACACATATTCCAAAAATAATTGCCAACTCAATAATTTTTCGGTTATTAATTTCGTTAAAAATGTTGCGAATTAAGGGATCAATAATTTTGGCGATTAATTTGCTTTCTTTAGTATCAGAAACTGAAGTAAGACTAGGGATAAACCGATAAATTAAATTTGCAGTTGAACTTAAAATTAGCAATAACCCAGAAGGAATCATAATTGGTATTGACAACCAGCGGAAAAAAGATCGCCAAGAAACTCGAGCCATCAACCCAATCACAAATAGAAATAAAATTAACAAAAAACTTAAACTATAGAAAACGATTCGAAAAACTAAATACCATGAACCACCTTTTGCCCAAAATAATGCCGTACCACTCGTGGCAGTGGGCTGAAAGGAATAAGTAAATGAATCATTTAATTTGGAATTTTCGGTTTGAAATTGGCTTATAAATTCAGTTTTTAAATCAGCAAAAGACTTGCCAGAAATTCGGCATTCAAGTCCATTTTCGCTAAAGATATTATAATTTGTAACTTGGGCTTGAGTACATACCGGTAAACTCGGATATTTAGCTTCTAAGCCCTGGAAGAAAAAATCTTCAAAACTTTTAGTCAATTCACTTGAGGCAAGATTAATTTCAAATTTGTCAGTTTTGCCATAAAGCCAAGCATAAGAACTATCAATATTTTTTTCTATTTCAGATTGGAGCAGTTCGGGCTTGATGTCTTTTTTAACAAAATCAATCAGGCGGTCGAATTGCGCCGCTTCTTTTGGATCTTTAGTTTCAACTTTGAGCAACTCTAAAAAGCTGGGGATGGTTTTGGTTAAATTAGTATAAAAATTAGCTTTTCTAAGTTCCTTTTTAACAAAATTGGCATTTAAAAAAGTGGCTTTAAAATTTACCATATAAATTACGACTGAAAAAATTAAAACCACTAAAAATGCTAAAAAAAACCCTAAACACGAGTGGCGCATTGTCCTCCTTTAATTTTTAAAATAGATTCGAGACAATTTTATTATAACTAATATGAAGGGCAAAAAAAAGAGCCCGAAAAGGTAAAAAATGAATTACCCTAACGGGCTGGAGATAGGTTTGGAATCTCATTAAAATTAAAATCTTCGGGAAGATCTTCAGCAAGAACAGGCTCACCATTTGCATCGAGAATGATTTGGCTGGCAAGATGATATTTTTCTTCGATTTTCCGGCGAATTGAAACGAGTTGTCCGGGAGTGAGTTTTTCGATAATTTCGAGGGGATATAGATGTTGAACTGGAACTAAACCAAAGTGATTCATAATCACTTTCCATGATTCATGGTCTAAACCTTCACGAATAACATCCCATGGTCTTGAACCACCAACGTCATGGGATCCACTCCATTGTTTCCCCTGATGTCCAAAATCAACGGCAAATCTTTCCATTTTGGAGGTAAATTTATCTGGTTGTTCATATTCGATTGAAAAACAACCAATAGTAACCCGGCGCTCAACCGATGCTACCAAGTTGCTGACTCCTTTCCGAAAATACCGTTTGGTTGGGATTCGCGACTTATTAAATTTTACCTCGAAACTTAAAAAAAGTAAATAAAAAAAGCCCGTTAGGAGTCAAAAGCACAGGGTTTTCCCCTAACGGGTTTTTAAAATCGCGAAAATTATGATGGCTGATAATTTGTGGTCCAAGAAATATTACCGTACCAACCACCATTTTCCGTGGCTTTCATTTGTTCATAGCTCGATTCATGCAAGCGATAAATATAAATTCCTGAAGGGGCGAGCATTGCCAAATCTCGAGGGTTGGTCTTTGGACACCAACACACATCAGTAATTCTTTCATTAACCTTTATGATTTGGTTTTCAAGCCAGGTGTCACAATTCACCAGATATAATTTGCGAGGATTGGCAATAATTCGATTCCCAAAATACATTACTACTTTTGCATCAGGCGAAAGATAAATTCGGTCAATATCACCATTATTAATCACTAAGTGTGGCTGAGCTGGTGCGGATTGAGCATTAACTACAAAAGCGCCAATATTATTAACCTTAAAGAGAAGCTGTTCGCCACTTGGAAGCCATTGCAGACATAATGGTTCAAATTCAATGAAACTGTCTCCCTGACAAATCAGGCGAGGATCAGCACCGTTAGCCCCAATGATCATAATCTGGTAATGGTTTTCCGAGGTCCAACGTACAAAAGCGATTTGGGTAGCATCCGGAGAAAAGACTGGAAATTGATCAGTGCAGTTTTCATCAGATTGATAAAATCGTTCAGTTTCAGAACTGAGTCGATATCGATAAAGACCATCATTTTCTACTCCATAAATTAGCAAATCTTCCTTAGGTGACCAAGATCCCGGAGTCGCATTATAAAAAACGACTTGATCTTGACCATGATCGTCTACCACCGCCAAATAGTGAAAATCGTCGCCGACTCGACACATATAGGACAAAAGCTTGGATGATGGCGACCAGGACATAAAGGCTTCTGGAGCAACATTGCTCATCACTAATCCTAACCAAGGTTCACCACTAGCTTTGTAAAGCATCATGGAGGTTGAGGCAAAATTTGAGGAAGATACATTATAAGCTATAAATCCAACAGGCAAAGGCTTGAGCTTTGGTCCCAAATAGTGAGGATCATTATTTGAATCATTAGTGACACTACCACAGCCTATTAACATAAAGCCCAGAAACAAGAAAATCACCAACCAAAGCACAAATCTGAAAATCTTTGCAGTTTGCAGTTTCATCTCGAGCACCTCCTTGAGGTCTTTTTTCAATTTATTAAAGAACGGGAATTCATTATCTAATATTGGGTTAAATATAGTCTTTAATAATCAATTTGTCAAGTTGTTTTGGAAAATAAAAGATCAATAATGGGTTGTTCATAATATTGGTTTGAGATTTTTAAATAATAGTTTATACTGGGTTTAGGAGGAATTATGGAAGAAGCTAAAAAAATCATTTTAATTGTTGAAGACGAGCCTTCTTTGTTAAACGTACTCGAGGAAAAATTTACTAAAGAAGGTTTTGAGGTGATGAGGGCCGCTGATGGCCAAGAAGGCTTGGACAAATTTGGACAAAAAACACCAGACTTGGTTTTACTAGACATTATTATGCCGATTATGAATGGAATTGAGATGTTAACTAAGATGCGCGAAATGCCAAAAGGTAATCAAATTCCCGTGATCTTATTAACCAACCTGACGAGTCCGCCAGAGCCATCTTTTCGAAAAATAATTGGCGAATCGTCAGAATATTTGGTCAAAAGTGACTGGAAACTTGACGACGTTGTTGAAAAAGTTAAAAATAAATTGGCCAAAGATAATTTGCCAACTCAAAAATAATTTCAAAATTCAATTTTTAGGTCAAATTTCTTGTACCCTCTTTTTCTTTCATCCCAGAAAGCGGCAAACTGACATAAAAAGTGGCGCCTTTATTTTGTTTTGATTTAAACCAAGTCTTGCCACCGACCTGATCTAAAATCGCTTTCATCAAATATAAACCTAAGCCGGCACCTTGGGTGCTTCGCTCTTTGATATTATCAGCTCTAAATAATTTATTATAAACATTGGCCTGCTGTTTTTTGGGAATCCCATAACCATTATCAGCCACTCTAATTAAAACATTGGTTTTATCTTCTTTAATAGTAATACTGACTTTCCCTTTATTTGGAGTATATTTAATCGCGTTAGTAATTAAATTTTGCAGAATGACGCGGACAATTTTTTCATCGGCATTAATTTTTGGCAAGCCTTTTTCATATATTTGCTTAATATTTAATTTCTTTTCAGCAATTTTTGGACCTAATTCATCAAGAACTGATTTAGCAATTAAAGGAAAATCTACAGGCACGGGTTTGATGATCAAAGTGCCCATTTCAATTCGTGAAACATTTAACAAACCATTCACCAAAGCGATCATTCTTTCATTGCTGTTATAAATTTCCTGAAGATAATTTTGTTGGTTATCGGTTATTTTGCCCGCATCGCCGGCCATTAATAATTCAGCATACCACTTAACCGAAGAAAGTGGGGTGCGAAGCTGGTGGGACGCTAAAGAGACAAATTCAGTTTTTGCCCGATCGATTTCTCTTTCTTTGGTGACATCTCGCAAAACTACCACACAGCCGGTTACCAAACCTAATTTATTTTTAAGAGGAGCGGCTGATCCCGAAACTGGAATCCGATTTTTGTCTTGACGAATTAAAACTGTCTGATTAGGAGCGTCAATAATTTCACCACTGGTTAATGAATTTTTAATGAATTGGTCGCAAATTGCTTCATCAATTTCATTAATTAATTTAATAATTTCTTGATATTGCTTGCCAATCGCTTGATCGGCGGTGTATCCGGTCACTTTTTCGGCAACCCGGTTAAACATCGTAATTTTTAAATCCCGATCAAGCGTAAAAACCCCGTCACCAATGCTGTGCAAAATCGCATCGGTTTTTTCTTTTTCTTTGGTAATATAGCTTACCGTATCTTTAAGCTCAACAGTTCTTTCCTTAACTTTTCTTTGCAAATTATTGGTATTTTCTCGCCGTTCGTTGTCTAATTCCTTTAAATCATCAATCATTAAATTTAGAGTGACAATAAATTCGGTAAATTCATCTTTGATATTAGGTACTTCAATTCGACTGCTAAAATCTCCTCGGATGGCTTTTTCCATTATAGGAATTATTTTTGCCAATCGATTCTGGGCATACTTTTTTTGATTCTCTTTCTCCAGATGTAATTTATCAATCATTGAATTTATTGCTAAAATAAACTCGGAATCTGGATTAGAATTATCAAGTTCGGACAATTTTTCCGAAAAATCACCTTGAGAAATTTTCTTAAGAATTGGTAAAATCGCTTGGATTTGGTTTTGGTGATTTTGGCCAAGATTGTTAGCGGTTTCTTTTTTATTTTTTGAGAACAAAAACATATCAGCCTGTGTTTAACCGGTTAAATTAAATTTGATGGTTTTTATTTTTAATAATTAGCGCGTGACTGAAATCGTAACATTATTTTCCGCATCAGGTGCAGAAATTGTTACCCTCCCATTTGCAGTTTTAACAATTTCGTAGCCGGCGCCATTAGTCGAGACCCCTTGGGGATCGGTAGGAATTGAGGTTAAATAAACTTCATTGGTGGTCAAAACTGACAAATCAATCAAGCCAGTGCAGGTTCCGCCTGATTTGCAAATTTCTGTGTTGACTGCGGTAATTGAAGCTGGTAAATTGCCATTGTTATCCAGAGAATACTGATAAACGGCGTTGAGAACGGTGTTGACGTTCGTCCATCTTTGGGCATTTCTGGAGTCTGCTAATTGTTTGCCAGGATTAATAGCAACAATGACAATTGCCGCTAAAATGGCAATAATAGCAATCACCAATAAAATCTCCAAAAGAGTGAAGCCTTTTTTTGAAAACTGATACATTGATACCTCCTTGTTATATTTTAATTTTATTATAACATATTTGTTTAAAAATTTGCTACCTCCAGCCATGAGGTAAGATGAATTTGTGGAGAAATGGTATCAAGAGTAACTCGGACTTTTTTTATAACTGACTTAACCGTACCAGTCGCGGTCACGGTTCGATTTTGACCAGATTGTATGGTGACAGTATAATTACACGTTCCCGGGCCTAAAATTAAACTACCAGAGCCTTCATACGAAGTGGCGTCTCTAATTTTTTGTAAACCTTCCTCAGCACAGGCGTTGGCTAATGATTTGGCCTGACCAGATTGCTCTTTGGAAAAACTAGTCCTTGAGCTTCCTAAGCCGAGCAAAATTAAGGAAATTGCCACCGATAAACTCACGGCGCCGGCAATTAAAACACTAATTAGGGTGATATAGCCTGAAAATTTTACTTTACAATTAGATTTCATTTAATCCCCATTTTATCTTAAACTGGCGCTGGTATAAAAAGTTTTATGATAATCATATTCATTTCTCGAATTATTATTAACATAACTAATAGTCATTTGAATTCTAATAATGTCTTTAGTGCCGGTTCTGGTAAGATTTTGAAAGGTTAAATTTGAAATTGTAATTCGTGATGATATTAAGGAAACTGGCGCTAAGTTTCCCTCTTTAATCCTCAAAATTCCCGAAGATTGATCAAAAATTGTGGGACTTTTGCTAACATCTGGCACATTTAAAGATAAGGTGGGAGACGAAATCCCTTGGTTGGGAGAATTAATTCCGGCTGAGTTGCGAATAGTTTGGGAAATAATTTGCATTGCTTGCGAACCTTGCTCTTCGACCTCAGCCATGGTTTGATTTTTGATTCGAGATTCTAAGGTTAAAGAAATAAAGATTGAAATAGCCAAAAGTAATAGAGAAGCTAAACTCGTATAAAGTAATAATTCAATCATGGTAAAACCAGCCTTAAAGCTTGTTTTTGGGGCAGATTTTAGAGATTGATTATTTTTCATTAATTTAGACTCCTAAAACTTACTCGTTAAAAAATACTCCAAGCAAAATCATACCAAAAATCTAAAACTGCGGAACCATTGGTGCCGTGTTGGCTAAATGCATCGCCTGCAGGTGCGGCATAAAAAGCATTATTAGCGCCATCCCAAACCAATGAATATAAATCTAAATTAGAATCTGCTAACAAAACCATAATATCATCGGTATCAGTTTCTGAAATCATTCGCACACTTGAGACATCACCCAAAGAATATGGCGCCGTATTGATCGCGGTTGAGGTTAAATCCCAAGTATTTGTGGCGGGATTATAAGTTTTAAATTTAGGGGCATAATTTCCAGATAACTCAGAAAAAACTATTAATGCTAAGCTGGCGCTAACCGGTTCAAAACCAGGTTGATAATTTCGGGAAATTCTAAGATCTGCTGAGGTGGTGATTCGACCATTAGTGGTAGCGGTTAATAAAGGGGTATAATTAGCCCGGTAACAATTAATTTGAACATTTCGTGTCGTAGAATCTTTGTCGCAGGCGAGAAAATAATCTGCTCCGGGTTGACCAATAATTGAAACTGGTCCGACGGCACCAGGTTGTGTTGGGCTAACTGCCGCAGTTGCCCAGCCTCCCCCACCACTTCCATTGGCGGTAAAAACATTAACACTTAATCGTTTATTAGAGGAGTTGCTGGTATAAACTAAACCACCTTTAGTGTTATTATTTGGGCTCCAATCAAAATCAACAACCCGGTTGGAATTCAAATTTGATCGACTAGGATGGGTAGTAAAAAGGGTCCAACTATCTTGAACATAGCTTGAACCATTAAAATATTGAGTGGTAATAATTTTCGCTTGGTCATAAATTGCCAACATCACTTCGTTTGAACTTGGTCGATTCTTCAAAACAATATAATTAGGCCTCGCCGTCGCCGCACCAATTAATTGACAGGAAATACTTGAAGCTGACCAGGAAATCCCATTCCAAATCTTGAACTTGGGAATATTAGTATTATCAGTATATACCACCATAAAATCACCGTTTGACAAATATGCACCATCAAAATTCTGGACGTCCAAAAAGGTGTTTGCAGACCAGCTTGATAAAAGATTTACATTTCCCCAACCAGTCCCATTAAAAACCTGAGCGTAAATAAATTGAGTGGTACTATTAAAGTGACGAGAAACTAAAATTTTCTCATTTCTGGTCGCCGAGGCAAAAATTCGAGCGGCTCGCAAAGCCTTATTAGCAGTTGCCAAATCAATATCAGCAGCCGCGGTCGCAGCCCCCCAAATACCAGAATTAGCATCAAAAGTTTTATACATAATTGTATCTGCAGTTGTACCACCATCTCCATAAACCAAAAAACCGCCTTTTTTGTTTTGTATCGTTTTTTGCCAATTAGTCAGATAGGTTACCAAAGAAATGGTACCTGGACGCTGCAAATTTTGCGGCCAGGTGACAGTTGAGGTGATCTGCTTTCGATTGACATCAACGGTTGAGATGGCGATTTGACGAGTAAAAATATCTGTCACATCTTGAGTTCCAGAAAAAGTCCAAACATTTGCCGAGATTGCCAAACCATGATTTCCATCAGTTAAATTTGTAAAATTGGCATTTCTAATGTTTCTTGTCGCTTCCAAGCCTTCTTCGGCTAAATCTGCGGCACGTGCTTTTTGGCCCGCGATCATGGTAGTTTGTTTACCGTAAATAATCGTCCCGACAAGAGTGGCGGTGATTAGTGAAAATAAGGCGGCTGACAATAAAGCTTCAATTAGCGAAAAACCAGTTGAAGATTGTTTGTTATAAATTAGGAAAAATAATTTAGTCATTTTTAATAACTTACCATGCCTTTTTCGTTTAATATAATCGTTCTCGTATTATTAGAGGTGGACAAAATAATATTACCAATATTGATTGGAAAGCCGGTTAATTTATCAAAAACTACTTCGGTGGCATTTCCTGAACAGCTGATGGTCGAGGGCAATTCAAAAACTTCATCAAAACTGCTCTCGCGTCCAAGGTAATTGTTACCTTTAAAAAGCACCAAACTTCCAATTTGCGCTTTAAATCCCCAGCTTGAATCACCTTCGCCAGATCTAGATAAAGCTTGGGCACGACGCAAGGTTTGGGCGGTGATTTCAGCGGCAATATCCAAATCATTTTTTACCTGAAAAGATTGAAAAATGGGAGCTGTTAAACCAACCATAACGGCAAAAACCGAAATGGCTAATAAAACTTCCAAAAGAGTAAAACCCAAGCGATTTTTAGTTTTTCGATGATCTCTTTTCATAAATCTATCAGCTTCTATTATTAGTTCATTATTTATTTGTTCATGCCGCCGATTAAACTATAAATTGGCATAATTACCGATAAAGCAATTAATAAAACTACCACCCAAACGATAATGAGCAGCACTGGCTCTAAAATAATGGCTAAATTTTTGGTGGTAAGATTAATTTTTTCTTCATAAATTTTACCAATTTTTAACAAAACATCTGATAAATTTCCGGACTGTTCTCCGGCGACAATCATTTGCTGTAAAGGGTTTGATATTAAATTATTAATCTTGGGAAGATTGGCAAAAGTTTTTTTAAAAGAATTGCCTTCAGCAATACTAACTTCAAAATACCCATAAAGTTTTTTAAAAGCCCGAAAAGTCGCCACCCCCTTCAAAGAACTCAAAGCATCACTTATCGGTAAACCTGCCTCTAATAAATTTCCCAAGATATAACCAAACCGAGAAATTTCAATTTCTAAAATTAATCTTTTGGTGCCAGGCAATCTAAATAATAACCCTTGACCTAAATGTTTGGTTTTGGAATTAAAAAATAAAAAATAGACTAAAAAAATTGTAAATAGTAAAAAAAATGGGACAACATAAATACCATATTGACCTAAAAATTCGCCTAGCGCAATTAAAGCCCTAGTGGTGATTGGCAAATCAATTCTTAATTGTTTAAAAACCGAGGCTAATTTTGGTAAAATAAACCAAGCGATCCCGGTTCCAACTACTAACGCCATAAGTAATATCAAGATTGGGTACATGGTCGCGGAATAAATTTGTGATTTGAAAATTCGATCTTTGCGACGTTCCTCGACAATCATTTTTAAATTTTCAGCTAAACGACCAGATTGTTCACCAACCCGCACCAAAGAAATAATATAGTCTGGAAATATTTTTAATTTAGCTAAGGCCCGCCAAAGTGCGGAACCGGAATTTATTTCTTCTTCAAGGTCAGTCATAATTTTCAACATTTTAGCAGTTTTGGTTTCAGATTTGACCGCTTCAATCGCTTGAATCATGGTCATGCCAGAAGTCAAAAGCATGGCTAAATTTTCAATAAAATAATCTTTTTCTTGACGAAAACCGATATTAAAAGGCGAACGAGAACGTTTTTGTGGAGGTTTTTTGGTAGCAGTTTGATTCATATAATTTTATCCTTCGGGCGAAGCAACCCTGAGCAATTCTTCTAAAGTGGTGAGTCCAAATTTGACTTTTTGAATACCATCTTCAAACATAGATTTGTGCCCCTGAGTTCGAGCTAAGGCTTGAATTTGATTTGAAGAAGGATTTTTCAAAATCAAGCTATTTAATTCGCCAGAGTTTGGGATTAATTCAAAAATTGCCGTTCGTCCCTTAAAGCCGGTTTGGTTACAACTTGCACAACCCTTGCCCTCATAAAGGGTTTGATTCTCTTGAAAATATTTTTCAGCATTTGGAAGAATTTTTTTAAGGCTGGCTAATTTGACATTTTTTGAGTGACGACAACTTGGACAAATCTGGCGTACCAATCTTTGGGCAACCACTAATTCCAAAGTCGAGGCCAAGAGAAATGGCTCAATACCCATATCTAAAAGTCTCGGAATTGCGGTCGAAGCATCATTGGCGTGAAAACTTGAAAGTAATAAGTGTCCTGTTAAAGCGGCATTAACGGCAATTTCGGCAGTTTCACGATCTCTAATTTCGCCAACCAAAATAATATCTGGATCTTGCCTGATAATTGAACGCAAACCTTTCGCAAAAGTTAAATTAGTCCGAGGATTGATTTGAATTTGACTGGTACCGACAATTCGATATTCAACTGGTTCTTCGATAGTGGTAATATTCACTTCAGTGGCATTTAATATTTTGAGCAAAGCATATAAACTGGTAGTCTTACCAGAACCGGTCGGACCAGTGGCTAAAATCATCCCAAAAGGTTTTTTGGCAATTTTTTTTACTAATTCCTGATCAGTCGGAGAAAGTCCTATATCTTCTAAGGTAAAACTCCTCACATATTGGGAAAGTAAACGAATCGCTACGGTTTCTCCATCCAGGGTTGGCACGACCGAAATTCTCATATCAATTATTTCTGATTTATGAATAAGACGCATGGTGCCGTCTTGCGCCGCGTAATGTTCGTCGATTTGCATATTAGAGGAAACTTTGATGCGGTTTAAAATATTTTCATAAATTAATTTAGGTAATCTGCCCGCTTCTCTTAAAACACCGTCAATGCGAAATCTAATAACTGCTTCTTTGCTTTGCGGTTCAAAATGGATATCTGAGGCTCTAAAAATCAAAGCATCTTCAATAATCGCTTGAATGATTTCTGGAGCGATTCTTTTTTCTGAAGCGATAATTTCGCTAAAACGAGTTTTAAGAGGCGCCTTATAGTGGATAAAGGCAGTTTCAATTTCTTCACCAAAAGCATAAGCTAATATAATTTTTTTATCTTTGAAAATTGTCTTTGTTTTCTCATCTAAAATCTGACTTGGATAATCTGTGGCTAAAATAACTTGATCTTCAGTTTCTTTAAACAACAAAAGGTGTAATTTTTTGGCAATTTCTTTGGGTATTCGCAAAACTTGTTCGCGAGTCGGTTGATAATAATTTAAATCCGCAAAAGCGACCTTATATTGCTCAGCGATCGCTTGACCCAGGATAGCTTTACTAATAATACCGGTATTTAATAAATATTCAATCACTGAAACACGATTGAGTTTATGATTTTTTTCAGCTTGCTTGAGATCTTCTTTGGTAATATATTTTTCGCTTAAAAGGATTTCTTTGATCTTTTCTTCAAGAATTCCTAATTTCATTTCCCTCCTTTGAAATTAGAACTGGCGGTATTTTTATTTTTTGAAAAAATCCTGAACGTGTTTAACAATTTCCACAATCGGCACATCAGATTTAATATAATATTCATTTGCGCCTAAATCTTTGGCTTTTTGAATATCTTCTTCTTGACTTAAATTCGAAAGAGCAATAATTGGGGTCTGGTTATGCATCACTTTTAATTTTTCCATCACCTCATATCCATCCATATCAGGCATAATTAAATCTAAAACAATTAAATCAAAATTTTCTTTTTCTAATATTTGCATGGCTTTAATGCCATTATCTACAGACACAATTTTAAAACCCGCATCTGATAATTTTAATTCAAGAGCTCTGGCTAAGGATTTTTCATCATCAGCCACAAGGATTTTTTTATAAATTGCTTTTGGGACAGCCATAAAAGCCTTTCCAAAATGATAAATTCATTTTCAATATTAAAAACTAATCGCCGATTAATAATGGCTAATTATATTTGAATGTTATTTCAAGATTATTATAAAATCTTAATCCAACCGTCAACTGCATTGACTAAAATTTTATCACCACTTCGAATTGCCAGGGTGGCATTTCTGGTGCCAACCAAACAAGGGATATCTTTTTCTTTGGAAATAATCGCCGCATGTGAAGTCAAGCCGCTTTCATCAGTAATAATGGCGCCGGCTTTTTTAAGCGTGGAGGCAATACCAGGATTAATCGAGTGGGCGACAAAAATCTCACCTTTTTTAAAACCTGTTAAATCAGCTTTGGTGCCAATAATTTTTGCAATCCCAGTATATTTGCCTGGATTTGCGACTATTCCCTTAATTGTCATCGCATCCCCTTTGTAATTTGATTATACCACAAATTATACTAAAAATAAAAAAGAGGCGATAGGCAATTCCGGCGGAAAATAATTTCCAACTAGAATTAGCCGTGCCTCTGGCTAAAAGATCGGGGTGGTGGTTGGTTATAGGTGATGAAAACACAAATTGCTTCCACAATTGAAAATGGCCAATCCTCACCAGAACAAATGATTGATCCTTGATGGTTGTGCTTATCTTCAATTAAGCAATGCAAACTTGCGCTTGGTCCCATCTTAAAAGTCATTAAATATTCTGCCTCAGCTGGGTTTTGGCAAATCTTGGCGCCTTTGCTGCGCAAATATTGTTCGAAGGAAAGCCTTGCTTGATTGACGCCACATGAGTATGTTGTGCTATTAATATGGAAGGTCCTGTTTGTAACCTTAATGGAGATTGTAATTTCATCAATAAAAATACGGATAAAGATAAAGAAAGCTAAAAGAGCTAAAATTGTTAAAGGGATTATTGGCGATAATTTAAAACCGTTAAGATAGGCTGAGGTAATTTTTCCCGCAACAACAACAATAAATAATAAGCTCGCCGATGTTAATATCCATCTTATGATTTGGCACTTATTCAAGAGGTTAACCCTCCTTCATGAGTTCTGGAAAAACCAAACCAATATTTCGATTATATTCTACTTTTAACTAAAAATCAAAACCCAAATTAACAGCCAGAATTTAACAGCCAGAATCTACTCTTAAAAGAGGGCTATTTATTTTTTCTTCATAATTTAAGATCGTGGTAATATTTTTATTTTCAATTGTCGTCAATAACGAATTTGAATAGCTCGTATTTACACTATACCAATTCTGTTGGGCAAAATAACATTGTAAATCTTTATGAACAAAAGCTCGGCCATGTCTGGCATATATTTCATTTCTGGCGACTTTTAGCAACCAAGGGGTTAAATTAATTAATTCAGATTCTGAAATTATTCGCGTATTTGAATCACTAATCACATAATTATTCGTGGGAGTAGTTCCAGATTTAGTAGCTGACGAAGTTGATTGAGAGGAGTTAGTCGGAGGAGTCAGATCATAATCATAATCGGTACTGGCAGTAAATTGACCAAGTTGTAAAGAAAGCTTAATATTGACCTTGCTGGTGGCGTTATTTTTTTCAAAATTTAAATAAGCTTGAAAATCTTTTTCTTCAATCCTTATCCGGGCTGCGCCGCCACCCGTAGAATATCCGCGGCTACCCAAACCCCATTTTTGGTCAGAGGCTAAAAGCATATAATGATAATAAACTTGAGTCAGACTATCGGTGGTTTCCATTGTTTTTTCAATACTTTCATTAGTACCGGTTCCCTTTTCGGATTTAGTAACAACTGAAGCTGGATATTTTAGAGCCTCTTCGAGATTTTGCAAAGTTTGGGAACTATTCTGGGTCGTGGTGGTAGTGGGTGTGCTGGTCTTTTTTAATTTAGCGGCTAAGTATCGCCAACCGAAAAATCCGCCAACTCCCAATAAGATTAGAGCAAAAACAATTATTAAAATAATAATCAACAGCGTCTTGCTGCCTTTATTTGGCGCAGGTGTTGATGGTGTGGGCGAAGCAGGCACTGGAGACGGTTTTGGTGTAGATTCAGTTTTAGAATCTACCATTTCCCCTCCTTTTTTAACGCTAAAATTCTTGCGATAACTTTATCATACCATATTAAGAATAATATTTAACCTATTTATATTTAATTTATTATATTTTTCAGAAAAAATTTCAAATCTAAACTAGTTTTTTGCGTAAGATCATATTGAGCGATTTTTGAAATATCAATCCAGCTAAAATCTGCTCCCTCTTTTAAAGTCATGGCTGATTTCGCCAAATCACTTTCAACATAAAAAACATAACGATAAGTATTAAATTCTTTGTTTAAATAATCTCGAACTGGTTTGATTTGTTCAGTCTGGATATTGATACCTAATTCTTCTTTTAATTCACGAATAAAACAATCTTTTGGTGATTCTGATTTTTGGTTTAAACCACCAAAAAAAGCCCATTTTCCAGGATTAAATTTAGTTTTAAAATCCCTTTGGTGTAAAAGGATGGTTTTGTTTTTCGGATTATATAAAAACCCGCCGGCCCAAAATTTTTCCATAATTCCATTTTAACCAAAAAATCAATCAATCTCAAATATTAAAGTCTTGATTTTAAACATTAATCATATTACAGCCATAATCAGCGTGTAAAAAATACAACGCGAAAGATAAGCCCTGGAGGTGAGTCCTATTTTTTATTTCTCGAAAGGTTCTTTAATAATTTTTTTGGCTTCTTCAACGCCTTTGCGGGCGGCTTCGCCAACTTCCTCGGCACCCTCTTTAGCGGTGCTGCCAATAGCCGTTACAGCTTTTTTAGAAACCTCCTCAACCGCTTCTTCGGTAGTTTTTCCCGAACCCTCCAAAGCCTTTACGACCCCAACAAAAACCCCTTTAACGCCTTCGGTAACATCAACTACACCCTCTTTGCCAAGATCAATAATGGCGCCAAAAATATCGCCAATGTCATGCGTGCCTTCTTTGACAATGTCGGCGGTGGTTTTCATTAAAGCTTCTGAGACTTCGCCAGTCCCCTCAACTGAACTTTTTAAAATCTCTTTTAAATCCATTTTCCTCCTTAAAATTATTTTTTTATTTCAAGATATTTCTGTGCTTAAAAAACTTATCCTTCGAAATCTTGGCAAATGGGGTGGCTGATGGGATTTGAACCCACGATTTCCAGTACCACAAACTGGCGCTTTAGACCGCTAAGCTACAGCCACCATATTTTATTTCACAATGCTGACTTCTATAGAATCGTCGAGAAAATGATGCGGATTTGAATCATATTTTTCTGATTTTCTAACTTCATTCAAATAATCTTTCATGACATGGCTTTCAGATTGGGCTCTTGAGGCTAAAATAATTGAACCTGGGTGTAATTTTTTTTCTAACATTTTTAGATATGTTGAATTTTCTTCGGGGTTAGCATCCAAAAAAACCAAATCAAATTTAATATCCATGACGGGTAAAGTTTCTAAAATATCGCCAGAAATAACCTCAACAATATGATCTAATTCGGCGGATCTAACTGTTTGCATTAATATTTGGATGGCATGAAAATTGCTCTCCGCGGCAAACAAATGACCATCTTCGGGCATTGCCGCCGCTAAAAATAAACTGGCATAGCCAATACCGGCGCCAATATCTAAAACATTTTTAGGTTGATTTTTTTGCACGGTTTCGCCCAAAAAGATGGCCTCTTCGCGGCTAATAATGGGAATTCTTTGCATGGCGGCTTCTTCTTCTAATTTGCTGATTAAATATTCATATGTTTGCATTTTGCCTCCTAATATTGGCTTGGCACCCTCGGCCAGAATCGAACTGGCAACCTCCACCTTAGAAGGGTGTTGCTCTATCCGTTGAGCTACGAGGGCACAATTTTCAATACCTAAATCAAGCATATTATAACACAAAATAGAAGTGATTTAAACTTTTATTTTGAGTTTATATTTTTAAAAAAGAGCTAAATTGTTTTTAGAGTCCGGCTTCAAGTTTTTTACGGCGATGAATCAAATACCAAAGCAAAAAGCCCAAAATTGCTACTCCGGCTAAGCCAAAAAATGCTAAATAAATTGGATCTGTCCAATTTATTTGGTCAATAGATAAACCATTGGTGGACGTGGATTTTTTCGTGCTACTTTTAGCTAGGGTAATTTCGGCTTCGTTGGAGTTAACTGATTCTTTAGTGCCTTTGTAGGCTCGAACCATATAAGTATATTTTATATCTGTGGTTACATTAGAATTAATAAAATTAGTAATAGCAGATGTGGTTTGTGCAACTTGCTTAAAATCTTTAACCTCGCCGCCTTTGCGAAAAACTCGATAACCATCAACATTGGTGGTGACAGATTTTGTCCAAGAAATTTTTGCCGCGGTTTTTGAGTCTGAGGTGATTTTTTCGGCTCTGACGGCGGTTGGAGCTTTAATGGTGGTGGTAGTATTGGCAGCGGGTGAAGCCCCAGCATTAGTAGAAGTATCGACACCAGTTGGAGTATCATCAGCATCAGCAGGCGCAGCAGGCGGCGTGGTATCAATTCCAAAAGTTTTAAAACCAAAGTCTTTATCATTATCAACAGTTGAATCCCAATAAGCGTGGCCATTGACGTATTTATTACTATCAGTATATGACCATTGCGTGTTTGTGGTTGAAGCATTTAAATAAATACTGTAAGTTTGTCCAGGAACAACATCAATATTGGTGATATCAAAACTATTCCAACCATTAATAGCGGCTTGGCCAAACATTTGCGTCAAAACCGTACCCGCTTCACCCGAACGAACATATAGATCGAGGGTACCAACAGCATTTGTGATATAGACCACAACCATGGTTAATTTTTCCATGGTGGGTTTAAAAGTTTGCCCGATCCGCTGATGGCTTTTAATTGCCAATGAGCCATCTGAACTGGTCACTTCATGACTTTGATCTAAGGTACCATCAGCCGCCTGAAGCGTCCCGCTTGAGGCAAAAACCAAGGTAAAAATCGCAAAACTAACCAAGATATTAAAAATCTTTTTAATCTTGAACATTCCCCCTCCTTTTAGAATTAGGTTATAGGTTTCAGGTTCGAGGTTTTAGTTAAAATTAGAAGCTATCACATAGAAGCTATAACCTATTTTATTATTTAAAATTTAAAAACCATTTGGCAATAAAATCCAGATAAATCTATTATACCCAAGGACTGCTGATAATACAATTAGAAGTCCGGCTTCGACAATAACTACTCCCCACAACCAAGTACGATTTTCTAATTTTTTATAATAGATTAAAGAAAGCATCACAAAAATTGTTAAACTGCCGACCAGCATGAGTGAACCCATTGTCATATCAAAGGTTTTGGGGCTTGCGATCCAAGTGGCTTGTGGATTTCTGATTTTAGCGTATTCATATTCCAAAAAACTGCTACCGAGCCAAAAAAATCCTGCTGCCAAGATTAAAAGTAATAAATTATTTAGATGTTTGATGTTTTTTTTCATTTATTTGATACTTCTTTTATCACCCCATATTTGGCAATTTTTTGATGATTTCTTTCTGCCCACCAAATATCACCATATGACCAATGCCAATACTCACTTGGATAATTTGATAAACCAGCCTTAGCCAATGCTGTAAACATTATTTTCCGATTATTTTGAAGATACACCGGCAATTTAGATTGAATGGATTTGGCATTTTCTTGATAAGATAATTTTGAGCTTTTCATCGGTACTTTTCGGTCATTCTTCCACAACCTCAAATCTACGGCTCCACCAGTCATATGGCCGGAGGCATATTTGCCATCAGCGGGGGCAACATATTTTTCAACTTCTTTGATAATTCTTTTTTCTGACCATTTGGGATATTTTTTAGTAAATTTACAGATAAAGTCTTTAAAAATTTTTCTTTGAACATATTGTGGCCGCCACGCATCACCAATAATAAAGGTCATTCCGTTTGGTAAAAATTTTTCTGCTTTTTGCAACATTTTAGCAACAGTTTTTCTTAAATATGCGGTTTTTTCTTTTTTCATTCTTGAAGCATCTAAATCAATCACAAAATTAGGACATAATTTTTTAAGATTAACCAAAGGCTCATTTGATTCAATAATTTTTATCATTAGGGTAATAACTTCTAGTGGGTAACGAGAGTCGAAGGGCTGAAGCCCGTCTCAACGCAATTGAATTAAAATTTATTTAATGTTTTTGCTAAAATATCACGTTGATTTTAATAAGTGACTAACGCTTCGGGTTCGACACACTTACTTATTTCTTTTTGCCGTTTTTAGACGGTACAAAGAAATAAGCGGGTAACGGGAGTCGAACCCGTGTCTTCAGCTTGGAAAGCTGACATAATAACCACTATACGATACCCGCAAACTGGTCGGGGTGGTGAGATTTGAACTCACGATCTCCACGTCCCAAACGTGGCGCCTTAAGCCACTAGGCCACACCCCGTTAAAAATTCAAATTATAAATTCAAAATAATATTCGAACTTCGAATTTATTTAATTATACTTGAAAATTGACAAAAAATCCAGATTAATTTAAATTAAACTTCGCGCATTTTAGCAACTGGTTTTTTATATAAGCCGCGAATCAAATTCCATCTCACCACTTTTAAAGCCCATAAAAAGCGAATGCCATCACGAATCGGATTCACTGTGCCTTTGGTTCTCGCAAACCAGTCAACCGGGACTTCAGCAATTTGGTATCCTAGAAATTTGGCGATCGTTAAAATTTCAATATCAAAACTAAAACGGGCAAAGGTTTGCCTGGGAAATATCTCTTGCGCGGCTTTGGCGGAAAATAGTTTAAAGCCGCACTGCGAATCTTTTATTTTTAAACCAGTAAAAATCTTAAAAAAGAAATTCAAAAACCGACCACCCAAAATGCGGTATAAGGGTTGTTTTTTCTTTAAATGTCCCTCTTCTAAATATCTCGAGCCAATCATCACCTCAAATTTGTCTTTGTAGGCTAATAATTTTTCCACTTGTTCAATTGGGGTGGCATTGTCGGCATCAGCAAATAAACGCCAATCACCTGTCGCCTTGAGCATGCCAGTTTTAACAGCAAAACCTTTGCCATGATTTTTATCTTGAATAATTGCCTGACAAAAATCCTTGCCGGCAGTTAATTTTTGTAAAACCTCGGCAGTATTATCTGGGCTACCATCATCAACAAAAATTAATTCCACGGAATAATCTTGCGAGGTGGCAAATTTTTCAAAAACAGCCCATGTCGTTTCTAAATTTTTCGCTTCTTTATAACAAGGAATTATAATTGATAAAAAAGGTTTATTCATTTTTCTCCACTCTATTTATTTCAAATCATAGACTAAAATCGAATCACCAATCACCGCCGTCGGTTTAATATTATCCAAATATGAATAATCTGGTTGATTTTCTTTTGGTCCAAAATATTTTGACATCTGATAAAAAGTTGCGGAAACTGCCAACCAGCCCTTGGTTTCTCCAAATTTAGAATGCCACTCAACTGCACCCGGAATATAATATGTTGGTACGCCACCGCCAAAATAATCAACTTTAATTTCAGAAATATGATTTTCTTTCGTATATTCGGCTAAGCGTTTAAGATCTTGGCCCCAATCTAAGTTAGAATCTACCAAAATTTGATGTTTTTTTAAGCCCAAAACCAGTCTAATTTCATTAAAATATCCCATATAATGCGGATAAGTAAAAGCAGTTTCCAATAATAGCCATACACTCAAACCAGAAACGGCAAATGTTCTCCAGCTAATTTTAGAAATTAAGACTGGTCGGACAAATCTGCCAATCAAGAGATATAAAAATGGTAAGGTTGGAATCAAATGCCTAATGCCGATATTTAAATTACCATTAATGGAAACGGCAAAATATATTATTGGCATCACCAAAAACAATACTAAGTTCCAAGCATCTTCGCGCCGTTCGTCAGGAGAAATTAGACTACTTTTTCTCTTTATTAATCCAATGATTATTCCCGCAAAAGAGGCAAAAAGCAAAATCAAAACTGGCAAAGATTCTTTGAATAAGAAAGCAAGTGGAAAGTATAACTTAAAGCCCATTTGCGAAAACTTACCCAGCAAAAAGGCGGTGTGACCTCCTTCGGCGTGGGCAAAAACCATTATAAACCCTAATAAATAATGTCCAAAGGCTGAGACAACCGGAATGCCAGCTAAAGTTTTCAAGAAATGGTTAAAAGGCGCTTGGCCGACAGTTGGCAAGGAAACATCGATTAAATGTTTTTCGACGTCGAGCGGAGTTCGCCAATAAAAGGCAAGATACACCAACCAAACCAAAACAAAGCCGATTACCACAATTTGTATTAACGCCCACATTTGCTTGCCAAAAAATGCCCAAAATTTTTGGTCTTTGCGCATTAAAATTACCCAAAAAATTAAATAAACCCCCATCATTGGGATTAATAAAAAGGCGGAATATTTTAGTAATTGCGCCACCCCAAAAATCAAGCCGGCGATAATTAAATTTTTCCGAGTTGCGTGACGTAAGTAGCGATCATAAAAGAATATTCCGGCCAAAAAAGCCAATGTCGCGGCAATATCAGTCGTCACCCAATGGCCATGAGCTAAAATATTTGGACTTAATATATATAGGAATAGGACAAATAAGCTTGTTCTGGTGCCGTATAATTTTTTAGCCCAAATAAATACCAGCCAACCCACTAAAAGCGTTAATAAAATCATGGGAATTCTTGACCAAAACAGAATAAAATCTGCGGAATTGCCAGCTCGATACAAGAATTGCCAGCCTGCTTCCCACTGATTAGCGTCTTTCCAGCTCCAATCATCAAAAAAGTTATTCAGCTTTACAAAGGTTAACGGCAGGGCCGCAAAGGCTTTAGACAATGGTGGATGTTCAGGATTTAAGCGCATGTCCTGTTTTTCGAGATAACCATAGCCGGCGGGAATATGAGCAATTTCATCCACAATACCTGAATCATTTTTAGAAACAACTAAAGAAACCGTGAACATAACCAATAACATTAGCATTGCCACTAAATATACATTTTGGTCTTTGCGCACTTTTGCCAAAGATTCAGGATTAATTTTGTAGGTCCAAAATTTATTCGCCAGAAAATTCCAAATCAAAACTGCTAAAGTCGCCACCAACAAAGCTGATAATTGTGCTAAGGCTGTTTGGCTAAAAATCATGCCGGCCGCTGGTCTAATAATCATAAAAACCAAAGTGTTAAAAATTAAACCCACAACACTGACAGCGATAAATCTGCCAAAATAAATCGCGCCGACCGTGCGTTTATCTTCAGCTTCCAAGCCGGCTTTGTATTCCTTGCGAAAAGTCCACAAACTATTCCAAATAAAACTATTGGTCACTGCCACCGCAAAAGAAATGACCTTGGCAAAAACCTCATTCGAGGCAAAATAAGAGGTCAAATGCGTCAATAGAAAAAAGATTAGCCAATCGACTAAAGTGTTCGAAACGCCCACCACGGCAAATTTTAGAAATTGAATAAAATTGTCTTTTTCTAATAATTTCATCACCCTCCTTAAATAGCACCTTTTTATAATAAAGTCATCTTATTCATTTTATCAAATTATTATCAATTTTAAAAATTATCGGGAAGCCGGATTTGCCGTTTTAGCGACGGTGTCTTTTGGTGTTACCCAAAAACCTAAGTATTTGCCAATCATTAATCGAGTTTGAGCTTCAATAGCCGGTAGAGAACCAAAAATAACCGCAGAAATGGGAATTAAAAACCATTGCAAAACCATTTCAATATATTTAGCCGGTGAATAATGCCTTGGCCGAGGTGGTAATAACAAGGTGGAAATTGTGGCGGAAATAATAATACCGGCCCAAGTCAACATCAATAAATATCTGGCGAAAATTGGCAAATTATGACCCAAAACATCGGTTCGAAATTCGGGGTGGAAAACAAAAGGGAACCAAATCGTAAAAGCAATCAGCAAAGAAGCGGTCGCCCAATTAATATGCCCCTCAATCATGCGAAAAATCTGCACCAATTTTTCCCATCTCGGGATATCTTTATGACGGTGTGATTCTCTAACAAAATAAGGAAAATGTTCAATTCCCCAAGCCCAGCGTCTTTTTTGAAGATATTGATTTTTTAACGACAGCCACCAATTTTTTCCTAAAACTGCGTCCATATAAACCGGACAGGAAATTGGCACCGTTTGATGATCGCCAGCATATTTGAAAAAGGCGCGATAATATTGCCTTGAATCCTCAGAAACAATGGTTTTATCCCAAAAATTAATATCTTTTAAAGTCCGCCAACTCATCGCTTGTGAGGAAAAATTGACCATTCGATAAGGCCGGGTCGATTCAATCATTTGCCAAAAACTGCTTGAAAATGCCACCAAACGGTTAATCGAGGGCACTTGCCAAATATTGTTGGAATATAAAGGAATTGGTTGGAAACTGCGAAAACGGCGTTTGGGATGAATAATATATTTATAAGTCAAACAGGAGAAATATTTCGGATGGACTCGGGTATCAGCATCAAAATTAGAAACTAAAATGTTTTCATCGGCAATTTTTTGCGAGCTCAAATATTTTTTTAAAATTCCGGCGGCCCAACTCGAATTAGCACCCTTGCCCTTGAGCTCGCCGACAATATCGGCAGGATGATAGGTAATCATAAATTTATGCATTTTCCCGCCAAATTCTTCTTGCAAGGCTTTGGCTTTTGGGTGGATTTCTTCGCCTTCTCTTTCTTCCATGGCCACGACCACAATTAAACGATTATTTGGCCACTCAGCATTGAGATAAGAATTAATTGAAGCTGACAAAACCTGCAACGGTTCTTTGAAGGTTGGTAAAATTACGACTTGGAATATTTTTTCCCAATCTAAAAAGCCAATTTTGAGGGCTTTTTTAGCTTTGCGAATTTCAATAGCTAATCTTTTTCTTTCAAAATAGCCTGCTTTTTCTTTTTGTTCTATTAAACTCCATAAATAAAGTTTGGGATTTTTCTTAAGTTTTTTCATACGTGTTATCCAATTAACGCGACAATCCCGTTTAATTCGTAAATACCCTGAAATCAAATAACCGCCAAAAATAATGGCACGGACCAGCCAGTAAAAATCAAAAATAATCACAAAAATTGCGATCCAAGTCGGATATGTGGCGGCAATAATGATTGGGGCGATTAGGACTAACCAGGAAATTGTCCCCGGGATATAATCCAAAAAGCGGGTTTTATAATAGAGATAATTGATCATTTAAAAACCTTGAGAAAGATAAAATCTAATTAGTTCTAAAGTTAAAATTTCAATAAATGTAATAATTAAAATCAAAAAATAGCTTGCCATTTTTTCCCGAAGATAAGCTTTTTGCGCCAAATATAAATTCATCATTAAAACCAAAGTGTTAAAAATTGGCAGTAAATATAAAGTATAATTGGCTAACAAGCGGTTGGTAATCAGCGGCGAATAAATTTGGCCAATTGCGCGCATTTTCCAAATCCACAAAATCCAAATCACCACTAGCATGGCTAAATTTGCCAAATTAATTGACAAAATTACTTTATTTTTCCAAAAAGAAAAGGATCTTTTGGGAAGAATTTGATTTAATAAACTGGTAAAATCCATTTTTATTTCCTAGCCGTCTCCCGGATTTGAACCGGGGACCTTCACTTTACGAAAGTGCTGCTCTACCGCTGAGCTAAGACGGCAAAATCTGAGTAATTTCAATCTTATTTTAGCACTTTTTGGCAATCTTCACAATTTAAAAAGCGGGATACCGGGATCGAACTGGCGCCTCCACCTTACCTGCCCGCCATCGATAGAATGAGCGGTAGACCGGATTCGAACCGGCGACCTCTTCCTTGGGAAGGAAGCATTCTGCCACTGAACTACTACCGCACTTCTTATATATTAGCAAATTCAAGGCTAATAAAAAAGGAAGGCCATACTCGGATGATGCGGGGGTGATAGCAAAAATCTGCTATCCATCTTCCGAACACGGCCTTTTCGCCTGTTGGTAGGGTTTTCTGCTGGTTGGGATGGGTTGGGTCGCGGTCTATCGGATGAGTGGTTCGACGGACAACTTGATCCCGGTGCGTTCCTGGCCATCAATGACCAGATTAGCGAAAGCCGGCCGGCAGATCAAGTCAATCCCTGAGGGAGCCAAGTAGCCGCGCGCGACAGCGATCGCCTTAACGGCCTGATTCAAGGCGCCGGCGCCGATGGACATGATTTCTGCCCGACCCTTTTCACGGATGGTACCGGCGATTGCGCCAGCGACTAAATTGGTATTGGACTTGCTCGAGACCTTGAGGATGCCGTTTGACATTTGCCGCGGGGACGACGATGACTTTACTGCACTCGGTGCAACAGATCCTGCCATTTCTGCGACTCTCCCTTCAGTTGTGTGGCGGGTTTTGCGACTGGTTTGTGGCTGTCCCCCAGGCTGAAGTCAGCAGAAAATCCCTTGAAACTGCTTTATTTATAGCAAAAAACTCTGGAAATGTCAAGATTAAATTAAAAAATACCCTAAATAAAGGGTAAAAAATCATTTAAATCTTGATAAAAAAATATATAAATTAAAACGAACGGGCAATAGTTACGATAATAAAAATTCCGGTGGCATTGAGGAAAAAAGACAGTAGCAAGAATTGCCAATTTTTCATTTTGGAGATTCCTAAAATGCCAATTCCCATTTCGTCTGGCATTGGCGAAGCAATAATTGCAGCACCAATTAAAGGAGTAAACCATGCAAAATAAGGGGTATTAAATATTTTAAAAAGATATGATCCTTTAATTTTTTCAAAAAATGGTTTCAACTCCCCAAAAATTTTATCTTTAAAAAAACGAAAGATTAAATAGTCACCAATTACCGCACCAGTTCCAGTTAATATTGCAACTTCGAAAGGATTTAATATATCAGCCAAATTATACAAAATCACCATTGCCGGTGCAACCGTAAAGGTAGAGACGAAAAACATCCCAGTAATAACTGCTCCGAAATACCCCATTTCCCCAATTTTTTCAATAATATTTTTAATCAAATCAGATTCGGCAAAATAAAATAAGAGAAATATACTAATAACCAACAAGGTTGTATTTTTATATTGCCAACCCTGATAAGTTTTAACAGGATAGTCAATAATTTCTTTTATTTTCTGGCGATATTCAGCCATTTTCCCTCACTCTTTCTTGATTTAATTTTATCAAAGACAAGACATAAAATAAAGCCAAATCATATTTACAAATACGAATTTTATGGTAAAATAAGATTACAAATCATGGGGCCGTGGTGTAGCCTGGTTAACACGCGAGCTTGTCAAGCTTGAGATCGCCAGTTCAAATCTGGTCGGCCCCGGTTTTAAAATCTTTCTTTCGAAAGATTTTTCTTTATTTTAAGAGTAAATTTTGATAAAATAGAACAAGGGATTAAAAAATGAAAAGAAAAATTATTTTAATTTGCGACACCAAAAATGAAATTGATGACCAGTTTGCGATCGCCTATGCTTTAAAATCTCCCGAGATTAATCTTTTAGGCATAGTGGCTAGCCAAAACAATCGCAAGCAAGGCAAAAAATCGCTGGAAACAAATTACCTTGAAGCTAAAAATATTATTAAATTGGCGAAGGCGAAAATTCCAGTTTTTAGGGGCGCTAATTCCCCACTAAATTTAGCAGATAAGCCTAAAAATTCCGAGGGGTTAATTTTTATTATTCGAGAAATCACTAAAAACCCACAAAAAATAGATTTGGTTTGCACTGGTCCTGCCACTGAATTAGCGAGTTTAATCCTAAAACGACCAGACTTAGTAAAAAAATGTCGCATGATTTGGTTGGGTGGTTTTAAAAATCAAAAGGAAGCTGAAAAATTTAAATGTCGAGAGGAAAATTTTTTGGGCGATATTAAAGCTGCAAAAATTTTGTTTGAGACTGAAGCAAATTTAATTATTATACCAGCATGGGGAACAGCTGATGATTTGGTCTTACAATCGAAGAATTTGAGCGAAGAGTTAAAATCACAAAAATCGCCTCTTGCAAATTATTTAGGAGAAATTATTGATAATAATTGGACGAAACCCAAAATTATTAGTAAAATTTTACCACACGTACTAAAAAGATTTTGGGTATTTTTTGACTTAGCCGCCGTGGCGGTGAGTAAAAATTATGGGATAGTTTCTCAACAAAAAATTCCAGCTCCTAAAATTCGAAAAAATCAATTTATTTTTCCAAAAAACAACAAATTTAAAATTACGATTATTGATAAAATTGACGCGCCAGCGATTTTGACGCAAGTGAAAAAATACTTGCTTGGCGGAAATTAAAATTAAACCAAAGGAGAAAATGAAAACCAAAGATAATAGCAAATTAGCTTTTGTCGATATTGAAACTACTGGTCTTGACAGACACAAACACGAAATTATCGAAATCGGTTTATTGATAGTCAATCCTGAAAATTTTGAGATTTTAGAAACCTGGCATAAAAGAATTAAACCTTATAATTTGCGCGGCGCAGATCCGGTCGCTTTGCGAATTAATCATTTCGACCCGAAAATTTGGGAAAAAGCTTCAGAACCCCGAGCGGCCCTGGAAGAATTTTCTCGCAAAACCCGCGATAGTTATTTGGTCTCACATAATATTTCTTTTGACCGACCATTTTTAGAAGATCATTTTCGACGCTGGCAAATTCCGGTACGCTGGCATTACCATAGTTTAGACACAATCTCATTTGCTTACTGCAAATTGCAGGATCTGGAAAGTTTAAAATTATCCAGATTGGCTGAGAGGCTCGGAATTGTTCAAGAAAAAGAACACGCCGCGCTTGACGACGTGATGACTTGTTATCGGGTTTTTCGAAAATTAGTTGAGGAAAATTAATTATAATTTGTATAAAAAATCATTATTATTTTACAAAACGCCAAATTCTCGTTTTCTTTTTAACATTTTCAAACCAAACATTTATAGCGTCATTAATCTTGCCTTTGCGCTCGGTCAGCATCACCACATGATAGGCATGCTTACTTTTGCAAACCACAATTTCGTTAGTGCCCATTTTGCCAATTTTATCATTACATTCTGTGCCTAATTTGGCAGCGACATCTTTCATATATACCCAGCCCAAATCGCCACCCTTATCTTTGGAATTGACATCTTCAGAGTATTTTGTGGCTAAAGTGGCAAAGTTATTATTTTTGCTCGCATCGGCTCTAAAGGCTTCAGCTTTTGCTGATAAAGCATCCTTGGTTTTTTTATCAGCTTTATCTGGAATCTGAAGTAGGATTTGCTTGAGGTTAACTTTTAAGGGTATTTCTTCATTTAATTTCTCACGCAATAAACGATCACGAATTAAGCTTTTAAAATATTGGATGTCAAAACCCCACAATTCCTCAAGAAGTTTGGTGACTTTATCTTCGCCACCTTCTCCAACGACTAATTGTTGATAAGTATCTTCAACTTCTTTGTCGGTGACTTTAATGCCATATTTGGCAGCTTCACGTTTGTAAATTTCTTGGTTAATCATATCTTCGAGTGCCGCCGCTTTATAATCTTGGCTTGGTTTTTGTTTGGTTTTTTCATAATAATGTTCCAAATATCCCAATCTGATATTATAATCTTTGAGTAAAATTGGGTTAGCGCCCACGGTTGCGGCTGGATATGGCACAATTTTTTGCGCCCATTTTGCGGCTGTATTATTCCAATGGTACTTATATAATCCAATTCCAAAAACTACCACTAAAATTATAAAAACTGCCACAATTCCAATCACAATACTCCAAATTAAACGTTTGCGAAAAGTATGAACATCTTTTGAACCAGTAAAAATAGTTTTAAAGGATTTAAAAAAGTTTTTGAAAAAGTTCAAAAATCCGAACCAAATTCGAGCAAATATTGAAAGTAAAGACTTAGGTTTTTTAGTTTCATTTGGCTCTTCGGCATGATAAGATACAAAACCATTTGACATAAAACTCCTTATTTAATCTCTCTAAAATACAGTATACCATTTTAAAGTCGCAAGTATAAGGGCAAAAATAATGATGAAAATTATAATAAATTCAGCAATATCACGATTTTTTAATTCTTTTTTAGCTTTTAACAGCAACAAACCCGAAAAAGTATAAAAGACTAAAATTAATATGATACTTTGAGTGGCAAAACTGGCTGGCCAAAATGATAACACGACAAAAACTTCGAGCATGACTAAACCGAGCAGAGAAACAAAAGGTAAAATAAAATCTGAAAAAACATTTGTCGCCCAAAATAAATAATAAAAAAGCCCAAGGCTGATTATTAAAATTAAAACCATGCTAAACCAAAGGGCTAAGCCGAAATTAAAATAAATGCTATAAATTACCCAAAAATCTAAAAATGCCGCGAGATTTAAAACAAAAAATAAAAAATTAAAAACTAATATATTTTTGGGATCTTTGGGCCTTTCGAGGGGAATTTTTTTATAATTTATAAAAAAGAGTAAGTTGGCAATAATACCCAAAAAAATCACAATTTGTCTTAAAAGTCCGGAAGCTTCAAAAAATAGGAAAAAAACCACGCCAAAAATTAAGAGTAGGGGCAGGATTAATTTTTTCATTTTGAGCCGTTTGCGCCTAATAAGATCCGGGCCCAAAATCCAAAAAATTGCGAGGATAAAACCAATGGAAATTGGAATCAAGATTGCCCAAAAAAATTGTTGCTTAAAATATAAAGCTTCAAAAAAACCAAAAAGAACAAGGATGAAAACTGTAATTTTAATTTTATCGGCAAAGTTCATTTGGTTTACTCCCCTGAGCTCGAACTGCTCGAAGAGGTGATTGATTGAAAATCTGCGCCTAAAATTATGATGATATCGGCTTGGGTGGTCGAGGCTGGATTTTGTTGGGAAACTTGAGCAGAAATTAATTGCTGCAGTAATTTAAGCGTGGCGGGCTTGGCGCCAGAGGTATAATCGATTATTTTAGTAGTTGAGGTTTTTTCGGCATTAGTAACATTAATAATATTTAGGCCTTCTTTTTTGAGCAAATTGGCGGTAGTGGTAGCCAGACCCACTGTCGTAGAGCCATTTTTAACTTCAATTTTTGCCGCTTCGGATTCGACATTACCTGTTTCAAAAATATTCTTGGCAATCAATTGAATTTGATCATAATCGCCAATGCCCGCTTTTGGAATTAAAACAAACATGCCATTATATGTTGCCGATTTCAAAACACCCTTGGTGCTATTATCAAACACCTTGTTGATTATTTTGCTTCGATCAATATTTTTGGTAAGTGTGACTAAGCGCTCAACTTCCTTAAAGCTCAAATCTGTAGTGAAATGCTGATCAATTATTTTGAGTAATTTAATAATTTTTCCAACATCAAAAAATGACAATTTAACCGCTTTATCTTTAATCGCGGTTAAAACCTGCTGCTGCCTTTTAGCGCGGTCAAAATCAGAACTAGTTTCTCTGGAACGGGCATACTTTAGGGCTAAGGAGCCGCTCATATGTTGCTGGCCTTTAGAAATTTTTAAAGTTTGGTAACCATAATTATCTGTTGGATAATAGGGATCGTAAAGATTTTTTTCAACATAAATATCGATACCGCCCAACTCATCAACAATATTTTCAAAACCGACAAAATCCATTTTAATATAATAATGGATGGGCAAATCAGTCACATCTGTAATAGTTTGTTTCAAATATTCATAACCATTTTCTGGCGCCTTAGCAATTAATAAACTATGTTTGGTAGTGGAATTTTTAGCATTATTGGCTTTCTCCTTACCTAGGGCATAAACAGAATTAATTTTTACATAAGAACTTGTGCCCGGAGCTTTGACATATAAATCTCGGGGGATAGAAATTAAAGCCGCTTTATTTTCAGAGGGTTTAATTGATAAAATCATAATTGTATCGGTTAATTCTGGCCCCTGATGACCCGAACCTGGCATGCCCAGCAAGAGCACGTTTACCCGATCAGCGTCTTCACCATTAAGTTTCGCATCAGATTTGCCAGTCACTCGAGAGATTAAATTTAAAAATGGTGATTTTGATGCTGAACCTTGGTTGAAAAAATTAAAAATTGAGGAAATTCCAAAAGCCGCTAGCCAAGCAATTAGAATAATCCCAAAAATTACCGAAGTCCAAATTAAAGCTTTTTTAGCTTTTTTGGGTTTTTGTTTTGGTCCAAGATTCATATGGTTAAGCAAATTACCTCATATTATTTAAAAATTAAAAGATCTTTTTTAACAAAGATTGGTTTTACATTCATTTTTAATTATATGGCACGAGGCTTAATTAGTCAATAAAATTGTAGAATTTGATTATTTAAGTTTAAAATTGTAAAAAGGCAAGACTTGGCGATTTTTAGAAAATTTGTGGTTTTTAAACTTAATAAATCCAGCCTGGGTCATTTTGAGAATATTTTTTTCGTTTTTGATGCCGATAATTGGGATTTTTAGGCTTTCAGCCAAAGCATTTGCACAAGAAATTCCAACCCTCAAACCCGTGAAAGAACCGGGTCCGTGGTTAACAATAATGGTTTTGAGATCTTTGAGATTGACTTTGTTTTTTGATAATAGCTGGTCGATTCTAATTAATAAATTTTCTGATTTTTTTTCAGAATGCCATTTTAAAACTTTTTGAATTTTTTTCGGCCAAAAAAGGCAAATTGCCAAATTTGGTCCGGCAGTATCAATTGCCAAAATCATAATTTTCCTCACTTAAAACAATTTTTCGGCGATTTTCGTCAAGATATTCAAAGTTGAACCATTTCGTGTTTGAAGGTAAAATATGTTTAATTTTTTCTGGCCATTCTATCACCACCAAATTTTCGGGCGTAAAATATTCTTGGAGTTCTTTTTCGAAAACAGGATCAACTCCCCTTAACCGATATAAATCAATATGAATTAGATTTTTAGCTGCAAGATGCTTACTGCTAACTCGGTATTCTTTTATTAATATAAAGGTCGGGCTAGTGATTGGTTTTTTAATTCCCAATCCCCTAGCCAATCCTTGTACAAAACAGGTTTTACCACTCCCTAAATCTCCAGCCAATGCTAAAACTTGCCCATTTTCACGGGCTAGTTTTTTGGCAAATTTTTTGGCAAATTCCTGGGTATATTTAGCGGAATTAGAAATTTTTTGCAATTTTATTTCTCCAAATTTGAAATCCGACAAAAATAATTAATAAGCTGGAACCTGCAATGGCCAAGATCCAGCCTAAATTTGAAATTGCACCATTAGATTTTACCCTATTATCAGTCCCAATTGCAAGATCTGAAGGTGCGGCTTTGGCAGTTTTCGCCCCGAGTAATGAATTTTGATTAGTTTCCCCGGTTTTTTCTTTTGTATTTTTACCTTGAACATTTAAAATAATTTTAATATCAGCTAAAAATCTGGGCATTAACCTAAAACCAGCCGAGGTTTTGGAAATTATGCCGGTGATTTGAACCCAATCTCCTTTTTGCATTTTTGGCTTTTTAAAGCCAGCTGAAGTTGAAATATAAATTCGAACTTTTCCTGAGCCATCATCTATATAAAAAGTATTGCCTGATGATGAAATAATCTTACCCTTAATTTGGACTAATTGTCCTGAATATTCTCCCACATCACCTGATTTAATATTTTTCGCCGCCGGAGTACCAAAAGAACCAAGAATAATAATATCGCCAGGTTCGCGAATTTTAATGCGTTTTTCCCCACCAGATTCGGAAATTTCACCTGAGACCCTAATTTTATCGCCAATTTTTAAATTGGGAAAAAGTTTTTTAGAAAAATAAATTTGAATTCCTGAAGTTTCGTCTTGAAGATAAAAATATAATTTAGAAAAAGTGCCCGGCAAAACTGTGACTAATCCTTCAACTAAGATCGGTTTGCCTTTGGCTAATTTTTTAGCATTTAAAATCGTGGAGATGGTTGGGACGGTTTGGATTTCCTGAATGATATTCTTAGCATTTGGAGTAATTTTTGTCGTCCAAAACCAACTTGTTCCAGATTTTGCCCAACTTTGGCCTTCAGGAGCTAAAACGTATTTTGCCGATGACGAAGCTTGGCCAAAATTAGGCCATAATAATCTGGCAACATCACCCGAATCATTTAGGGAAATTTTGGTTTCTTTTTTGTAAAAAACTAGAAAACGACCAGGCAAAATTTGGGTATTGTCGGGAATTAAAAATGGCGTGCTCCCGCCCTCGCCATCATCCAAATACCAACCAGAAAGATCAATGGTTTTTGTGCCGGAATTATATAATTCAATAAACTCATCATCTGTATCAGTGGCTGGGTGGGGCAAAATTTCAGATATTATGACATTATATATAGGAATAAAGAAAGTGCCAAAAGAAATTTGATTAGAAATACTAATTTTTTTAGGCTCAAGGGCAATGGTTTTAATGGTCAGATAATATGTTTGACCAGGATCTAAATCTGAAAGTAGATATTGGGTTTGGTCAAGATTATCAATTGTGATAATAAGACTAGTTGGTCCGGTGGAAGAAGTAGCTTGCAAGATTTGGTATTGGAAAAAGTTTGCATCAAGACTCTTTGTCCAATTTAGTTTTGCGGAATTACCAGTAATTTCCGCGGCTTCATCCAAATTGACTGGTGCGGTTCCCGGTGATGGATTTGCCTCATCTATAAAATCCATCGCAAAATCATCAGAATCTTCATTGACTGGCATCCTTGTTAAAGAATGTCCTGTGGGAACGCCTGGGTGGGGATCAAAACAAGTATCAGGGGTTGGGCAATATTCTTTTTCCCATACCACCATATCAATTTCTAAATTTGCACTATCCTTTAAAATCACTAAATCGCCGGTGTTAGAAAGACTAAGTGGGGAATTTTCAAAGTCTGGGGTAAAATGATATAAATTTTCAAAACCATTTTTCTTCCTGGCAATTGTTAAAAATTTGTGAGCACCAATTTTTACTCCCGCCGGAAAAATAAAAGTCTCGGACAAATCTGTTAATTTCCAGTTCTCAAGATTAATATCTGTTGAGAGCGGATTAAAAATTTCGAGCCACTCCTCATCAGCATCTGTGCCCGGAGTATCATAAAAAACCTCAGAAATTAACAAGTGACCAGCACTCGAGTTTTGGGCTTGGGCTTTAGAATTTTGAGGAAAAACTAAAAATACTAAAATAAAGATTAAAATTAGCCCAAAAAAATTAAATTGAGTTCGCTTTTTGAGCATTTTCTCCTTGGTGGGAAAATAAAATCAATAATTAATCTAATTATACCACGCCAAATTAATAGTTAAAAGTTTTTAAAATTTGTTAAAATCTATTGACAAATTAGATTATTTTTGATATAATGTGAAAATTGCGAAAGCAAGGCCGAAAATCCGCCTTTCGGTGGATGATTCTGCTGCAAAGGGGTGTTGTAATGTCTAGGTTGTATCCGGTTGTTCTGCTAGTGCTGGTTGTCTCCGTCTTCTCTGGCTGCGGAGGTAGCAATGAGAGTCTGATTCCACCAGTTGGTGGACAGGTTGTCACCACGCCACCGACCGGCCGCGTCATCGCCTTTGGCGAGGTTGCGAACCTTGCCCGCGGCACGACCATGCACCTCCGGCTGAACCGACAGGGAACAGAGGTACGCGAGTACGAGGTGGCGTTCCTGTCAACGTTCACACAAGGTCCGGATCACCTCATTGTCTGCCAGACCCCCGCCAGCTTGGCGGTGGGAGCCGGGGATTCCGGATCCCCTCTGATGACGTCCGATGATCAACTCGCTGGCGCGCTGGCTTTTGGCTGGGACGGCGATGACCACCGGTTCATGGCCCGGTCCATCGACGACATGCTCCGGCTTACCCCGGCGTCACCCGATCGCGGGATTACATTCAAGGAGCAGGAGATCCCGCTGTCCTATTTCCTGCAAGGAGTCTCTATCCCCACCCTTCAACGGCTAGCAACCCTGGATCGGACAGGGGTGTCTGACAAGTTCCAGATAATCCCTACGAATCCAGGGAGCAACCGACTGGCTACCTCGGTGCCCATGCCAGGTCAGTCAATCTCGGTGAATTACATCACCGGACCGCTGGTGACCGGCGGAGCAGTCGGGACCATCACCCATCAAACAGGTGATGACCAGTGGCTGATCTTCGGCCATCAGCTGGACAACTTCGGTGAAAGGGCGTTGCCGGTTTCTCTCGCGTCGATGGACGTGATGGTCGAGACGACCTTCGGGTCGTTTAAGCAAGCTCATCCACTCAACCAGCCAATCGGAACTCTAGTCGAGGACCGGATGTACGGCTGTCGCGTTGACCCTAACCGAAACCCCGAGACGTTCCCGGTGACGGTTCGAGTCAACTACAACGACAAGACCGAGAAGTACATCCATCAGGTCGCTGCCGACAAGAGCAGTGGTGTTGAGTTGTACTTCATCTTGGTCGGCATCCTGGCACCACTCGACCAGGTCTTCAATAAGTATGGACCTGGTACGGCCGAGGGCACATTGATTCTTCGTCTCCAGGGCGCAGGCACACAAACCTACGAAATCACCGTGCCCGAGCCGGCCATCGACTACGGCGGCGACGAAGGTTACTACGAGGAGAATCCTTCTCCTCCGTATGTGTCGGATCTTTCCTTGGGTGTCGCGGAGGTGGTGATGACGAAGATCTTTGACCTTGCACGGTACCATCCAGGTGTTTCTTTCGCCCGGGTGGAACTCAACGTCACACTCCACGACTTCAAGCCGACATAATCACCGAGAAGGGAGGAAAACGCTTGCACGGTCAGAAGATCAGATTCTGCCGAGCTGCATGGAAAAGGCTGACAAGGGCGATTATCACCCACCAGCCCATCGAGGTCATCCTCACGCGGCTTGCCGAGAAAGATCGAGCCGTGAAAGAAGCGGCGATTTGGTGCAGACGGCACCACGCCCATCCCGGCCTGACCATGTCACGGCTCCGAATCGCTTAACGAGGAGCCACTCCGGACCTGAAGCGGTCCACAAAGCAAAAACTGCTGCGTGGACCGCTTCTTATTTTTTTTAGAACCAATTTATATAATAAACATCGCGTCGCCAAAAGAATAGAACCGATATTTTTTCTTAATCGCCAGCTGATAGGTTTTTTTGATCAATTCTTGACCGGCAAAAGCAGAAACTAACAACAATAAACTTGATTTTGGCAAATGAAAATTAGTAATCAGACTGTCAATAAATTTAAATTTATAACAGGGAAAGATAAATAATTGCGTTTGTCCAGAATAGGGCAGGAGCTGATTTTTTTGATTTGCGGCAGTTTCTAAAACTCGAGCCGTGGTGGTGCCAACCACAATAATTCTTTGGCCATTTTTCTTGGCTTTATTTAAGCGTCTGGCGACCTCTTTTGATAGATTTGCCCATTCTGAATGCAGATAATGATTTTTGATATTTTTTTTGCGAATTGGCGCAAAGGTTCCTAAACCTATATGCAAAGTCACAAATTCAAAATCAATTTTTTGTTTTTTTAATTTATTTATTAATTTTTTAGAAAAATGGAAACCCGCTGTCGGCGCGGCGACTGAGCCTAAATTTTTCGCATATACAGTTTGATAATCGGGAAGGGGAGTCATTTTTTTAATGTACGGCGGAGTTGGAGTTTTGCCAATTTTAAATAATATTTCTTGAAATTTTTTACCACCAAGATTAAATAAAATTTGCCATTTCCCCTCTTTTTCAGGTTTTACAATCTCGCCCACCAAACCTTTTGAAAATTCAATTTTCTGCCCCACCCGCCGCCGATGTCCAGAAATTAACGCTTCCCAGCCTGCCTTGCCGCAATCTCTTAATAATAAAATTTCAATTTTACCACCGGTTTGGACTCGCTTGCCGATTAACCTGGCGGGAATAACTTTGGAATCATTAAAAACTAATACATCGCCTTTTTTTAAAAAAAGTGGTAAATTATAAAAATAATCCTCTGAAATTTTGCCGGTTTGGCGATTTAGAATCATCAAGCGACAATTTTCGCGAGGTTTTATTGGTTTTTGAGCAATTAAATTTTTCGGTAACTCAAAATCGAAATCTGCAGTTTTCATAATTAATTATTTATCATCAGGATTTTGGTTTTGATCTGGCTTTTTAACTGTCAAGTCCACAATCGTACCTTCGTGGAGCTCACCTTCGATTGGTTTTTCGGGGGTTTCGGGGGTTTCGGGGATATTTAAAACAGGTTCATTTTTATTTTCTGGAATTTTCGGAATTTGAAAATCAGGCGGGGCTGTTTTTGGAATATTTTCGGAAATCGGTTTTGATTCAGGTTCGATTGGGGCAGATTTGGGGGATAAATTTTCTGATTTTTCAGCACCTAAATTGGCAATTCCGCCGGGACGGCGCAAATCTTTATGATTAAAAACGCCGACAGCCCTCTCACCCAAACCCTCTGCAGTATCAATTGTTTTAAGTGCCACATTTCCAGATGGAGAAGAAATTAATCTTTTATATTCAGAGGTTAATTTTTGGGTAAATTCGCGCGGGTGGGGAATATTGGTGAAAATAAAATTACGGGCAGTACCGGCGGTTTGAATTTCGACACAACCGAAATCAAGCATGGTTCCAAAAAAACCGGTCACCTTGGCCGAAACATCTTCAACGTGCAAAATATCTAATTCGTCAATGGTGCGATTAAAGAGACCATTTTGATTAATATCAACGATTCGTTTATTGGTTAAAATGACGATGTCAAAATACAAATTGACAAAACCGAGTAAAAAGGCGGCGGAGATAAACAATAAATACATTGACGAAAATACAACCACAAAATTAATTATTGAACCTACAAAAAATTGCGGATAAAAACGAATGGAAATCATCAACAAAGCAAAGGGCACGATGAGCATCGCGAAAATGATGATAAAAATTATTAAAAACATAAACCAATGTTTTCTGGTGAAAATTAAAACTTCTTCGTCCACGTCAGCATTAGGAAAAATTTTACGTAACCGATCTTGATCTTCCATTTAGCCACCTCTAAAAATTTGGGGGATAAATTCTTCGATCGACGGAAAACTGACGCTCCCCCATTTTAAACTCAACATAATCGCTAATGAGAAAAAGATAATAATTCCGGTAACAACAATATAAGTGATCATCACTATCTTGGTCATATCACCACGAAAACCATATTTCCATAAATGATATAAACCTAAGCCGGAAATAATAATAAAACCTAATAAAAATGCCAAATAAGCTAATAATAAAATAATCATAAGTTTGCCTTTGACTGTATCATATCACAAAAAAGCTCAAAAATTAATGGCTAAATTAAAAAAAGAGCAAGTTTCTAAATTTTCCCTAAGTAGGAAACCTGCTCTGAAGGCTTGACAATTTATCGCCAAAAGCTTTGATGATATTGTCGCAAGTTAAAGCTTGAATTTGCTCCGGACTTAAACCTAAATCCTCGGGCAAAAAGCGTTCGACAAAATCTCGATAAAGATAAAGGGAAGGGATGCCAGACGGCGGATCTTGAGAAAATAGTTTTTCGCCAATGGCGTGAGGAGCATGGTCAGTTTCAACCCAATCGATTAAACCTGCTTGAAGGCATCTCCTAAGTCCTTCTACAACCGGCCAAACTCGCAAGGGAGGATTTACTTTGTAAATCAAACCATTGGCCTCTTTTTTCATAAATTCATTAGCCCACATTAAATAATGAGGAGTGACACCACAGGTAATTTTGATTTTGCCCCGAGCGTTATTAATCACATCAACTGATTCAGGGCAAGAAACATGACAAATATGCAGGGTACCAGCAAAACCCGTCTCAATCGCGAATTTAATTTGGTCTTGAATAGATTCAATTTCAGCTTCTTTAGGTCTCGACCAAGAATGTGAAATGGGGTTGGCGCGATTCCAAAGTTCGGGTTTCATTAAGTCTTCTTTCTCGCAATGCGCGGCTAAGACTCCCTTATACCCCAATTTGGTCAAAGTCTGATAAACCTGATACTGTTCAGTGTGAGTGGTAACTGCTAATGGACCAACTGATCTGCCGGCAAACATTTTTAAACCTACGATTCGATGGCTAAAATGTCTTTGTCCATAACATTCAATAGCTTCTTTTATTTGTTCAGGATCCGCGGTGACTCCCATGTATAAAAAGTATCTTTGATGTTGATCGTTTGGGACAAGTTCCAAAATATCAATAACGTCAGGTTCGGAAATAATTGGTCTCTTTTTATTCGGCATATCAAATACCACATCAACACCCTGTTGGGTGGCTAATTCCAGACCATGCGCAATCGTTTCTTTATGGGCTTCTTCTCTATCCCTTAAATGCTCGTGTGGATCGATTCTCATCTGGTTTGTGCCTCCTGTGTGTTGAGTTGTTAATGTCCAGCTGTGCAATTATTATACTTTAAAAAAATCTTTTACTCAAGCAAAATTAAGATTTATTTTTTAAACTATAAAAACAGCCGCAGTATTTTTGGCAATATAAACCCAAATCATGAGCTTTTTGGTGACCTTGGCGAAATTGGCTAACAAAATCTCGATCAATAAATTCTAAATGATATTTTTGAGCTAATTCCCCACCGATTTGGCGAACTTTGTCTAAATTCTGATAAGGACTAACCAATAAAGTGGTGGTGAAATATTTATAGTTTTTCGCGGCCGCAATCTGGGCAGTTTTCTCTAAACGTAATTTATAGCACGCAAAACATCTTTCGGGTTTTTCGAGATTTTCGTTCGCCACAAGATGCTCTTCGGCTTCATATTTTGCCACCATGATTGGCAAATTAATAATTTTGGCCAATTGCCTAACGGCTTTGAGTCTTTTTTGAAATTCTTTTTTGGGCTGAATATTGGGATTATAATAGAAACCTGTAACTTCAAAATCTTCAGCCCTTAATTTTTCCACCACCGAAATTGCGCAAGGCCCGCAACAAATATGAAGCAAAATTTTTTTCATTTTATTTGAACAATTTTTTCTGACGACGGCTAATTTTTTCTTTTTGAGCTTTTTTGCTAACTTCTTGAGGACATTTAAAACCTAAATATTCAAAGGCTTTGCTAGTCGCCATACGGCCCTTGGGAGTTCGCTTTAAAAAGCCTAAACGCATTAAATATGGTTCATAGACTTCTTCAATGTTGGCAATATCTTCAGAAGAGGCGGCAGCTAATGTTTCCAAACCTACCGGTCCGCCTGAAAATTTTTTAATTAATATTTCTAATAATTTTCGATCAGCTTTATCCAAACCAATACTATCAATTTGGAGCATTTTTAAGGCTTTAAGACAAATTTCTGGAGTGATTTTGCCTTGGTGCCTAACCTGGGCATAATCTCGGACACGGCGTAAAATTCGGTTGGCGATTCTAGGGGTCCTGCGGGCACTTTTGGCAATTAATATGATTGAAGTATTATCAATTGGAATCCTTAAAATTTTAGCGGCGCGCTTTAAGATCCTTTTGACATCTTTGATTTTATAATAATCTAGCTTAAAAATTGCGCCAAACCGGTCGCGCAAAGGCGAAGAAATCCCGCCGATTTTAGTGGTGGCGCCAATGACGGTAAACTTGGGCAGTTCTAACCGCAAGGTTTTAGCAGATGGTCCTTTTCCTATTATTATATCTAAGGCATAATCTTCCATCGCCGGGTAAAGCAATTCTTCAATCAAACGACCAAGTCGATGGATTTCATCAATAAACAAAATGTCAAAATCTGACAAACTGGTTAATATCGAAGCTAAATCTCCGGGCCGATCCAGAGTGGGACCCGAAGTAATTTTAATATTGGCAGACATTTCATGCGCCATAATTTGCGCCATACTGGTTTTGCCAATTCCGGCTGGACCATATAAAAGAATATGCTCTAAAGGCTCTTTTCTTTTTCTAGCCGCCTCGAGCATAATTTTTAAATTTTCTTTAATATTGTCCTGTCCGGCAAATTGCGCTAAAGTGCTAGGTCTCAAAGATGAATCGGCCGGGATTTCATCGGGTTTTAATTTACCACTTACTAAACGTTTTTTTTCTTTTTTGATTGCCATTTTAGGCTCACTTTCTCCCCTCCTTAAGGTAATGATATACTTAACGTTTACGGCCTCAGACCCCCTTTCTTTTTCGTAAAGAAAGTGTCTGACGCAAAGAAAACTAATTTGAAATCCCTATTCTGACAGAACCATGGAAAAGTTATTTTATATAATTTATTTTGCCATTTGCTTTAATGCCCAAGTAATTTTTTCTTCGGCGGTTTTTAAGTTTTTAGGAGTTTTGGCTAAGATTTTTTTGGCTTCTTCGGCTTTATAACCCAATGACTTGAGACCTTCTAAAACTTCACTATAATCCCCACCAGCGTCTAAAATGCTCAAATCGTCAACTGAGATTTTACTTTTAAGTTCGAGGATTAATCTGGTGGCAGTTTTTCGACCCACGCCAGAAATTGCCATAAACATTTCTAAATCATTGTTTAAAATTGCGTTTTTAATTTGTCCGCATTTGGCTCGGCTCAAGATTGCCATGGCCGCTTTTGGCCCAATTCCAGAAACTGTGAGCAATAATTCAAATAATTCCAATTCCTCAAAAGTTAAAAATCCAAATAGATCTTCGCAATTTTCCCGCAGATAATGATGCAAATATAATTTACTTCTTTTTCCAGTTTTTATGCCAGTCAAAGTTTGGGAATTTGCAAAAATTTTAAAGCCAGTATCGGCAGTTTCTAGAATCACAAAGTTTGGACCAACAAAATCTATTTTACCAGCCATGGTAATAATCATTTATATCCTTGATAATAATTGTTCAACTTCTAAATTTTCCGGTAATAATTTTATTTTAGTATTTTCGGCTAAGTTTAAGATTGAGTCTAAATCTTCTAAATTTGTTTTTCCACAATATAAATTTTTAAAATTTTGAGGATGTTGATGCAGATTATTGGTAACTTTTTTTAGACCTTGCCAATATATATTATCATACCAAAAACGAAAATTATGTGTATTTTGACAATCTGTAATGCCGCGAAAAATTCGAGCAGTCCGGCGCCAAGCTAAATCTTTTTTTATGCCTTTAGATTTTAATTTTTCAAAAGTTTCGCGAAAGTTTAAATTTTTAGAAAGGTGAAAAGCTAAAATGCTCAAAGCCTCGGAGCCAGTTTTTGGGAATCTGCATTTGCCATTCAAAACCGCCAAACCTTCTTCGCAAGTTAAAAAATTTTTACATCCCAAGGGCATACTTAAAATAGATAAGTTTGAATTCCAACCATTTTGTTGACGCAAAACATGGGTTTCAATTTCATGGGCAACTAATTGTTGAAGTCTAATTTTAGAAACTCGATGAGAATAAGGGATTATAATTCGAGGGCTATACTGACCCTCATTAATCACGCTTACGGTTATGGCAAGTGAAAATTTTTGATCAATAACCACGTTCCAGTGTCGAAGATGATAATGGCTAAGTGCTTTTTCAAAAACTTTTTTAATGGTAGTGGCGTCAAAATTACGAGATTTAATCTTTTTACGAGCTTTAAAAATCTTTTGGGCCTTTAAAATATCATCGGTGTTAGGTTTGCCGAATAAACTTTCAGATATTTTAGAAACTTGTTCGTCATTAATGCCGATTGCCTGAACTAATTCAATTTGCATTTTTAATTCTAATAATCTGTCAGCATACAATTTTTTAATAATTCGATTTTTTTCATTTTTTAAATCACTGAGGAAAACATCAATTAATTTTAAATAAACTTTTAATTTTGGATCGGTTTCATATTTAAAATGCGGGTTTTCAATCTTTCCAGAAAGAAAATCTTTTTTTTCAGCATCTAAATTTTTAGGTTTTACGTTAGCTAATAATAAAAACTGCGAGGCGATATCTGCTAATCTTTTTCCCCACCTTGCATCTAATTTTTCACGATTTAATTTTAGCATGGTTTTTTCAAAGCTCTTCAAAATATTCAATTATTTTTTTAGCAACATTAATACCAGTAATTTTTTCAAAAGACTTGAACATTGGCCCGCGATTAGCTTCTAATAAATAGTATTTCCCTTTATGCTCTAAAACATCAACGCCCGAAATATCATTTTTTTCCGCTTGGTTCGCAGCAATGGCTAATTTGGCTAATTTTGGATTCATCGGGTAACTTTTTGAATGCACACCAGAACTGGCATTTTGACCAGCCAAGGGAATTCCATGAGCCTTAGTTCTAACCATCGCACCTAATACCTTATTGCCAACAACAAGAATTCGAATATAACTATTGGTGGGAATAAATTCCTGAATAAGATAATTATCGACTAAATGATTTTGGAAAAATTTTTCAGCTTCGCCGAAATTGTTAATCAGATAAATATCCTTACTCTGCTTGCCCAAATTATGTTTAATAATAATTGGATAGGGGAGATTGTTAAATTTTTCTGGAGAGATTTTTTTTGCCATAAAATACCAAGTCTCAGGCTGAGGGAGATGATTTTTAGCAAATTGAAAACTGGTAAAATGTTTTCCTAGGAAAAATGGCTGTTTGGCTAAGCGTTGATCAATAACTAATCTACCATTTTCCAACATATATTTAGCCAAAATTTGAGCTTCTTCGGGGTGCTTAGTGACGCCGCGTGGTAATAGTAAATCATATTTTTGGGCTAAATCTTCACCGTCAATATTTATTACAAGTTTAGGTTCATATTTAATTGAAAATTGTTTGTAACCGACAAGATCGGCTGAGTGCCCTCTTTTTTCTGCTTCCTCTTTCAACCTGGTAGATTCTGGCGCGCCGCCCGCTCCTAAAATTGCAATTTTCACAATCACTCCTTTTTATAAACTTGTTTTAGGGTGGTTTTTTTAGCCGGGTCAATAATAAAATTTTTCAAGTCCCTTCTGCCAATAATCATGTCGCGCCTCAAATCACCACGATTAGCAATTGTGGCCGCGGTTTTAATTTTTTTACCCGAAATAATAAAGATTAAATTAATTAAAGGTCTCACTTGGTGACCGTGTGAAGAATGAACTTTTTTTGAACCAATTACCTTTTTATCTAAACTCAGTTCAGCGGCAATTTTTTGATCAATGCTGGTTCTAAAAGCACCGGTATCGGTTTTTGCCACCACATCTAAGTGTTGTTTTTTGGTAATTATTTTAACAGGTTCCAACATCCCCAAAACTCTTTTACCAGAAGCATCTTGAATTTCTCTAATTATTTCCCCACCAAATAGTTCTTTGGCAACGCGAATTGCTTTTTCCGTATCTTTTATTTTAAGATCTTCGACTCTTTCCAGCCTTCTTTTTAGGGGTGATAAATTTGCTAACTGGATCGCTAATCCTGGTCTGGCATTTAATTCCAATATTTGCGGGCCATCTTCGCGATCTAAAACAATATCCACTCCCAAATAACCCAAACCCACCGCTTGCTGTGCTTCGGAGGCTAAATATAAAATTTGTTCCCATTCTGGAATCTTTAAACCATTCAACTTTCTTTTAGTGCCTGGAAAATAACGAATTGTACGATTTTTCCACCAAGCACGCGTGGTAATGCCTGAAGCAATTTCTACGCCCACTGCTACCGCGCCCTGGTGAATATTTGCCCGCCCGCCAGAATCGCGAGTCGGCAATCTTAACATCGCCATCACCGGAATTTTGTTATAAACGATGACTCTAATATCAGGCGTGCCGCGAAATGAAATTCGTTTGAAAAAACGGTGAGTTTTAACTTTTTGTTCGATAAAAGCCGTGTCTGGAGCATTATTCATGGAAAAATTTCCATCTAAAATATCCAAAATATGCATTTTAATATCAGAAATATTAATTTCCGAACTATCTTGTTTTGACCAACCATGCTTTTTTTTACCAAAAACCACTAATATTCCCTCGCCACCAAAACCTCGAGCCGGCTTGATCACAAAACTGTTTGGTAAGCTTTTCCAATCAAAATTATCTAAATCTTTTTTAGATTCAAAAACTTGATAGATTTTTGGGGCTGACAAATGCGCTCGTTTAAGAATTTGTTTAGTAAGCAATTTATTATCCACCAACCTTTTGAGGCGGCGGGGATTGGAGGGAGCAATAAAAAGAAGGTTTCTAGAATTCATCCCTAATAAATTTTTGAATTTTGCCATCAAAACCCCCTTTACAATCTGGGATTTATTATTTAGATTTAATTACTTGTTGAAAACGAAAATATTCGGTCAACCTCAAACCTGTCCAACGACCAATTAAAAAATTAAAAATTATTAAGACTAAAATTATGGCCGGGTAACTAATAATAAAATTTTGAACCATCTTGGAGACCATTAAAAAATAGCAAAAAATAGAAATTATCAAAGTCTCAATCGTCAACCAACCAGCTTCACTCCAGCCACGTTCAATCTGTAAATTTATAAATCTTTCCACCAAAACAATCATCATCAACATTGGAAAAATCGCAATCCCAGTGAGGTTGCCAATACCTAAATTGGCGCTAAAAACAATTAACAAAAGAGTGATAAAACTTACTAAAGTCAAAATTAATGCGGCTCTGGGTAAATATAAAAGTCTTAATTTAACTAATAAAAAGCGAAAAACCGTACCTAGAACTAAGATGATCGCAAAAAAAAGCAAACCAAATTTAATGCCAGTGGCTAAAAATGAGATTGACAAAATCGAGGGTAAATAAATTCCCAAGCTTTTTAGGCCCACCACCTGGCGAATAAAAGCAATAATAGTGGCAATGATTGGAAACATCAAGACCAAAATAATCATTTCGCGGGGAATTCCATTCGTGATGGCTTGGTTTATCCAATCGCTCATAAAATTAAGAGACGATAAGTTCATAAGCCTCCTTATTAAACTAATCAAAAAGGAATAATTACTTTTTTAGCTAATTATTTACTGACTTTATTCTATTGTATATGAGGACGAAAAGCAACCTAGAGATTTATTTGTGGTAATATTTTTCCGCTAAATCAGCTAACTTTGATAAAAGTTGAGCATTGCCTTCAATTTTTTCCACTGAAACATCAGCAACATGGGCGGCTTTTTCTTGGCCTTTTTCACCGACTATTTCGGATTTGAGAACTAATACTCCGGCAGCTTTTCGTCCAGCTAAAGCAGCAGTTAAGTGCGCTGCCCGCAAGGCTTTGGCATCTTGGTTACTGTCTCCCATAAAGACTGCCCCATCAAAGCCGCCTGGAGTGCCTTTGAAATATGCTTTACGCTTCGGATCGTCTTCCTGGCGATATAACTGAATCAAACTTTTTTCCTTGCCCTGTTCCCCATATGGTGAAATTGATACTCCGCATTGCGGATTTTTAAGATCTGGATTTTTTCCAATCGTTAATTTATACAAAGGTTTTAATTCATCTGGAATATCGTGTTCATATTTTTGTTGAATAATCCCAATATATTCGTCCCATTTGGCTGGATCAACTTGATTTAAATTGTAGGTTTGCGTTAATCCCTCAGAAAAATCAGTATTAACCGCTTTTTTCTCAAGAATGACTTTTCCGGATTTAGTTTGAATTTCCGAGGTTAATTCAGGCTGATCTGTATCAATTATAGCCTCAGTTTAGGTTAAAAATTCATTTCGAATTCCGCCAAGTAAATTTGTAATTTGTTGTGAATGCGGCTGGAATTGTTCATCAATTATGCTTTCGCCTTGAGATGGATTATTGGGGTCTGTTTTGTAAACTTCCCAACCGGCAGTCCCAACGATTATTGAACCTGGAACTTCAATTTTAGCTGCACCATCAGCCCCGCTCCGACCAGTCATAACCACAATTGGAATTCCTGAATTTTGTAAGCGTACTAATGAGTCTTTGGCTAAAGGATCAACTTTACAGTCGCGCGGATCTTGAGCAAATGGTAGCACGGTACCATCTAAGTCTGTCGCAAAGACTAAACTTTGAGCAGTTTTTAATATATGCTCAAATTTATCTAGACTTTCTTCAACGGTGAGAGGTCTTTCTAATTCTGGGGTCCGAAATCTTTCTGATTGAGCGACTTTGCTAGTATTTTGTGGGGCTTTAAAATTTTCCGCTCCTTCGGGAGTATTTGATAACGTTTCGCTCATTTTAGCTTTCTATCCAAAACCTGCTTATATACTTTTTCATAATCATTAGTCATTTTTTGAATAGTAAAATTATCTTCAACATGCTTTCGGCAAGCTCTTCGATCTATTTGACCAATTTTTTTGACTGCTTCTGCCATCGCATCAATATTTCCAGGCTCAACTAAAAACCCGGTTTTACCATCAACAACGGTTTCAGATAATGCCCCGCGATTAAAAGTAACGACCGGCGCCCCACAAGCCATGGCTTCAACCGGCACTAAACCAAAGGGTTCGTCCCAAAAAATCGGATTTAAAAGACAAATTGCGTATTTTAATAATTTATTTTTTTCCTCAAAATCTGCTTCACCGACATAGCGGATCTGCGTGCCATCAATTAAGGGTTCTATTTCTTTTTTATAGTATTCAACATCGGCTTTTGATTCTTGATCTAATTTGGCTGCCATAATTAATTTCATTTTTAACTTTTTAGCCACCAAAATCGCTTCCTTTGTACCTTTTTCGTAAGTTATTCGTCCCATCCAAAATAAATAGTCTTTGGGCTGATTTTTAAAGGCAAATTGATCAACTTCAACACCATTATAAACCGTCGCAATATAATTTAAATCTTTTAAGGCACGTTGAGCATTAGAAATACTCACATATAAACTATCCCTAAATGTCTTGAGCAGTCTGGTTCTTTCAGGTGGATTTTCGGCGCGATCAATATTACCATGAAGGGTGTGAATAATTGGAACGTTGCTAATTTTGCTGAAAACTGAACTATAATTAACAGCGTGGCTATGAATAATATCAGCCTTATTTTTAATCGCATATTCAACAGCTTTAGCCACATTTGTTAAACTATCAGCATAGCTTGTCCAGGCAACCCCATCACGATATAAGGCGCGCGGATAAACTGAAACTAATTTTGCTTTTGTAATTGAATCTCCAGTTGCAAATAAGGTGACATCGTGACCGCGTTTAACCAATTCTTCGGTTAAATTTGAAACAACTCTTTCCGCACCACCATATAAAGGTGGGGGAGTTCTTTCGCGCAAACTGGAAATAACGACAATTTTCATTTTCCCTCGTTTTATATTTTTAACAATTCTTCAAGAAATGTCCCAGCCCATTGAAAAACATTATTTTCCGCCGCAGATCGCTTTAAAATTTGCATACGTTCAATTTTTTGTTTACGGGGCATTTCTAGGGCTAATTTAATTTTATCGGCGGTTTGTTCAATATTATAAGGGTTAATCATCACCGCCTCAGTGAGACCTTTTGAAGCACCGGCAAATTTTGAGAGCATCAAAACCCCTTCAGGTCGGCAGCTCGCGACATATTCAAAACTAGCTAAATTCATGCCATCATCTAAAGAATTCACCAGACAAAGGTCGCCGCTTTTGTAAAAAGAAACAATATCTCGAAAATTAAGTTTTTCCTCAATAAAGTAAATCGGCACCCATGTTCCCTTTTTATATTTCCGATTAATCTTATCAATCCGATTATAGACATCTTTTCGAAGCTGACGATATTGCGGGATTTTTTCTCTCGAAGTTGCCCCTAAACCAACATAAACAAATTTTTTCTGATACTTGGGATATTTTTCCAGGAAACGATCAATGGAATCGAGCCTTTCTAAAATTCCCTTGGTATAATCAATTCTATCCACGCTCACCGCTAAATGTTTGTAAGGACTCTTGACCACATTTTTAATAAAAGGGCTTATCCTTTCTCTAATTTTTTTAGCGGTTCCGGCAAATAAATTATAATCTGTCCCAATTGGAAAAGAACGGATATACGTCCGGCGACCATGATATCTAACGTATGAATCTTCACGGTTAACGCGAGCTTCAAATGATCTTTCAATGCTATTGAGAAAATTATTAATATGATAATTTCGGTGAAAACCTAATAAATCATTTCCCAATAAACCTTGAAGAATTTCTCGACCCCAAGGACAGGTTCGAAAAATTTCATAGGTTGGCCAAGGAATGTGCCAGAATTGGGCAACTTTAATCTTTGGATTTTTTTCTTTTAATAATTTTGGCAACAAAGCAAATTGATAGTCTTGAACCCAAATTAAGGCTTTTTTTGAACCAACTTCTTTGAGGATAATTTCGGCAAACTTTTCGTTAACTTTTTTATAAGCTTGCCAATATTTTTCATCAAAAGTCGGCCGTACATAAACAATATGACACAATGGCCAAAGGGTTTGGTTGGAAAAACCAAAATAAAAATCATTAATTTCCTGATTGGTTAACCAAATTCTTTTGAGCTGATACTTGGGATTTTTTGGCGGCAAACCAACTTTGTCATCAACATCTACCACTTTTTTATCCGTTTCACCATTGCCAATTGCGGCCCATGTCCCACCGGTTGCCTGCATCACCAAATCTAATGACGCTCCTACGCCACCTGGGGTTCGGCGGGCAAGTATTTTACCATTGCTGACATAATGCTGATACGGTTCTCGAAAGGAAACAACGATTAAATTGTAATCTTTAAACTGGTCCTTGACTAATCTTTTTAGAGAATTCAGAGTCCACATTTCAACTCCTTTTTTCCCTCGGAAAATTATTAATTATTTCAAGATATACTTTTTCATAATCTGCAACCATCTTAGAAACTGAAAAATTTTCCATGACATGCTGACGGCAAACTTTTCGATCAATCTGGTCAATTTTTTTTAAAGTTTCAATTGCACCATCAACATCTTTTACTAAAAAACCGGTCTCGCCATCTTTGATTAATTCTGGCATTGAACCACGCTTGGTGGCAATTACAGGCGTACCAGTCGCCATGGATTCAACCGGCACTAAACCAAAAGGTTCGTCCCACTGAATTAAATTTAATAAAGCTTTGGCATTTCGCAATAATTTATTCTTCTGTTCGTGATTTGCTTCGCCAAAATAAATGATTTGCTTATTATCAAAATGCGGCTCAACTTCTTGATGATAATATTCCATATATTCTGGGTTCATTTCGTCAATTTTGCCAGCCAAGATTAATTTTTGGCCAGTTTTTTTGGCCACTTGAATCGCTTCCCTGGGACCCTTGGATTCTGAAAATCTGCCCATCCAAAATAAATAATCTTCGGGCTGATCATTAAAATCAAATTTATCAACTTCGATGCCATTATAAACTGTGGCCACATAATTTAGATTAGGAATTTTTCGCTGAGCATTGCTAATGGTGACCAAAGGATGCTCTCGATATTTTTCTAAAAAGATTTTTCGATTTGCTTTATCCGGTGTAGTTGGCATTTCAAAATGCATTGTTGAGACAATTGGAGTTTTTAAATACCGGGCAAAGGGCAAAACAAAATAGTCAACCCGGGTATTAAATTGGACATGAATAATATCAAATTCTTTTTCCATATCTAAAGCCTGGGTTAAATTTAATAAAGGATATAAAAATTCATTCCAGCCAATACCCATTTCTCGTAAAGTTTTAGGGACGACCGAAACTAAACGTGCGGAGGTTTTAGAATTGCCAGAAGCAAAAACTGTCACTTTATGCCCATTTTTAACCAACCCTTCCGCGAGGTTGTAAACGACCAATTCTGTCCCACCATATTTTTCTGGCGGTACTTTTTCCCAAATAGTTGAAACAATAGCAATTTTCATTGCGAGGTTTCCTTCCAAATTTATTAACTATTTTGTTTATGAAATCGAATTTGCTTATTTTTTCTTTAAGAAAAGGGCGCCGCGTTCTGGCGAAACAATATCAATTGGGATGCCGGCGCCTAATTCAAAACCGCCCCAGAAAGACATTCTCGGTGTAATCTCAATATGAAAATGATAAAAATTATTACCTTCTAAAATATCAGGTGGAGTACTGTGAATATATAGATTATATCCCGGATCACCTAATTTTATATCAATTTTGGCTAAGACTTCGTGTAAAATTTTGGCCATGTTTTTTCTTTTAGCATCCCTAATATCTTCAAAATGCGGGATGTGATCTTTTGGAACAATCCAAGTTTCAAACGGAAATCTGGGGGCAAAAAAGGCAAAAGCGACAAAATCATCATTTTCTAAAATAATGCGGGCTTTTTGCTTTTTTTCTTCTTGAATAATATCGCAATAAACGCATCGATGGTGTCGCTGGTGATAATTTTTAGCACCATCCATTTCTTTGGTCAAATTAATAGGAATTACCGAGGAAGCGAAAAGTTGTGAGTGAGGATGAGCGACAGTCGCCCCAGATTCTGGACCATGATTATGAATAACCATCACATATTCAATATCTGGATCTTTATAATAATATTTCATACGCTTTTGATAAGCCATTAAAACTTCGTCGACTGATCGTGGACTTAATTCGGAAAAGTCACGAAAATGATCTCGAAAAATTAAAACTTCATGAGCGCCAACACTATTGGTCGAAAAATAAAGGTTTGAAGCTTGAAAAATAATTTTCTTTTCCATAGTAAAAACCGGGTATTTATTGGGAATCACGAGTACATTTTTAGTTGATACTTCGGCAATAACAGTTTTTCTGGCGGCACTGTCTGGACAAAAAGGACAATCCTGAGTTGGAACCTTTGGGGGTTTAGCGCGAACATAATCTCTTGGTCTTTTCGCACGTTCTGGGGCAATAATTGAATAATCCCCAGTAATAATATTTTGTCTTAAAACTGGCATCCGTCTCCTTGCTAGGCATTTGGTTTATTTTAATATTTTTTGATATTTTTTTCAAGCCCTAACATGATAATTTTTAGTATTTGCAATTATTATGCCCGCAAATAGCGACTGCTAAGGCGTCAGCCGCGTCATCTGGTTTGGGTAAAAAATCTAATTTCAAAATTGCTTTAACCATATTTTGAACTTGGACTTTATCAGCCCGACCATGACCGCAAACCGATAATTTGACTTCAAGCGGAGTAAATTCTAAAATTTCTTTTTTGGCCTTTGCCGCCGCTAATAAAACGACTCCACGCGCTTGGCCGACTGCCATCGCGGTTTTGGCATTATTGAGAAAAAAAAGCTTTTCCACGGCAACTAAATCAGGAGAAGTCTCTTGAATGATTTGGCTAATATCCTGATAAATTTCAATTAATTTTTCCGGCAAGGGAATTTTCGGCTTGGTGGCAATCACCCCATAATCTAATAATTTATAACAATGTTTTTCCAGTCTAACTAAACCAAAACCAGTAGTGGTGGTGCCAGGATCAATCCCTAAAATTATCATCTGACTCCATTTTATCAAAAAATTAAAATCAAATCTCTTTTTTTAATATTAAGCCTCGGTCTCTTTGATTAAATCATCAGGAATATCAAAATTTGCCGCCACAGAAACAACTTCATCAATATTATCTAACTCGTCCATTAGTTTTAAAATTTTTTTCGCCGCACTCGCATCTTCTACCTTGACAATATTTTTGGGAATCATGCTGATTTCTGAATTAATTATTGCGAGATTTTGTTTTTGGAGTTCATTTTTAACTTTTTCTAATTCCTCGGGTTTAGTATAAATTAGGATTTCACTTCCTTCATCTGTGACATCATCAGCGCCGGCGTCAATGGCGATCAATTCTATTTCTTCTTTGTCTTCCCGATGGGACCCCTTTGGGACAATCCTTATAATTCCTTTTTGTTCAAACATCCAACTGACTGAACCTGAACCCGCTAATTTGCCACCGGATTTATCGAGGATGTTTCTAATTTGTGAAGAGGTGCGATTTTTATTATCAGTGGTAATAGAAATTAAAATTGCCACTTTTTCTGGACCAAAGGCTTCATAAGTGGCATCTTCAAATTTGACATCACCCAGTTCACCGGTGCCGCGTTTAATCGCTCGATCAATATTTACTGAGGGCAAATTGGCTTGTTTGGCTTTTTCAATGGCTAAACGGAGCTTGATTTCGGATTTTTCGCGCGCAGCGATAGCAATAAGATGGGCTAATTTGGTAAAAATTTTACCTTTTTTCTTGTCAGCAATTTCTTTTCTAAATTTTATATTTGACCATTTTGAATGACCCGACATCTTCGCTCCCTTCAGTCGCTCAAAATTAAAGATTAAAAATAAAAGATTCAAGATGAATATAAAAAACGATATGCAATTTTTGAAATTTACTCTTAATTTTTGCCCTTTGCTCTTTTATTTTACTCTCTTTTGATGAAAAGTCCAGTTTTTACTTGACTTTTTGATTTTGATGTGTTATAATATAGGCATTCGAGGCTAACTTTAGCTTCGTTCGTGATATTGTTCGTTAACAAAACCCTTCGGGGTTAAACTTTCCGCCTCTGCGGCGGAGAAGGAGGTGTTAACCGTGAGGTTGGCACTTGCAATCGTCGTGTTGCTCGTTGTTGCTGCGTCAGTCACATTGGCGCAGTCGGCCCCAACCTGCGTGGTCGTCGTTGACCCGCAGGCCGAGTACGGCTACGGCGGTTATGGGGGGTACGACGGGAGCTACTATTACAGCTCCCAACTCTCCCAGATCGCCAAGCAGGAACTGGAGGCTGCGCTCAGCGAGCGCGGCTGGCTGGTTCTGCTCAATGCCTCGGACGTCGGTCCGACCCAGGAGGAGTTGCTTCTTGAGAACTCCGAATGGGGCATCAACGGCAGAAATCGCCAACCTATCGGTGATTTCACCGGAGCAACAGAGACATTTCTTGTCTCCGCCTTCACATTTGGCGGCCGCGATTTTGAACTCGCGGCTTGGCTGGATGATGCCTATCCTTCGGTCCGACTCTCGGACCTACGGGTGAAGGCGATTATCCGGCGTTCGTCAACGCGGACCCGGGAGGTTCCCGCGGTCTATGAGGGCTACGGCTCGAAGCGGATTGTCAAAGACGTCCGCTTGGGTATCCAGTCCTCGCGGAATTTCTGGGGTGGTCTTGTTCAATTGGCAAGCCAGGCTCTCGAAGCTGGTTTAACTGATTGGCAAGACGCCGGACGAGCCGCCGCACGAGGCGCCATCGAAAATGCCCTTCGGGGTATTGAAGCGCCACGCCAACTGGCTCCCACAACCAGTTCGTCAGCTTTCACAAGCGCTGACGCGCAAACGTCAACCCCCCGGTACATTTTCCTAATGCTTTATGGTCAGGAAGTTTCCGAGGGCGACCGCTTCGGCATTTGGCGAGACAATCGTCAGATCGCCGAGGTTGAGGTCGAGTTTGTCCGCTCAGACAACCGAGCATCCTGTCGAGTACTTCGCAGCTCGGTTCCTGATCTTGGCCGCCCCGGCGACTCCGCCCGCAGTCTCACCCCGACCATCCCCATAGAGCAGTAGCTCCACCAATCTCTCCCTAAGGGAGGTGAAACAATGCACTTCGAAACTAGAGTAGTCGTTGTAGAAACTGAAGGTAGGGGCGTCAGGGCAGCAACCGAACAACTCGCCGTGGATATTGCACTGCTTGGATCCGAAGGCTGGGAGGTCAAAGGACTCAGCAGCATGCTCCCCGACGAGTACCACGGGTACCATATCTGCGTCCTCCAACGCCCCACCTCTACCAAGTCCTAACGTCTCGTCGCAAGTGAGTACATCGTGTGCATCCTCGCCCGACCCATCGAGGCCGGCTAACATTAGCGGTCTCGCTACCTGGAGTTGGATCTGATGATCATAACCTCAAGGTTATGATTTAGCGGCAAACCGCTATCTGCCTCCCGGCAGAAAATCAGACCCAGCTCCTTTTCGTTTTCAAAAAATAAATTGAGAATATAGAGCGAGGCGTCTCCTAAGAAAAGTGTCTCGAGCCAAACCCGAGGGAATTTTTTAAATAAGTTGAAAGTTTATGGTTTGGCGAAAGTCAAGTGATGATCGAGAAAATTTTATCAAACAAGAAAAAATTATCGGAGCGTCTTTTCGTGGAGTATGTTGAGCGAAATTATTTGGCGGTTTTAACTTGATAAGTTTGACCGTTAGTATTTATCTCTATGATTCCGTTTTGATCTGTTCTCAATATTTTAATATTTGGAATTTGTTTTAATAAATCTAAAGTTTTTTTGGTGGGATGGCCATATCGATTATTTGCACCCACAGAAATTATTGCCACTTCAGGATTTACTTGACTTAAAAATTCGGTCATAAGAGCGTTTGACGAACCATGATGCGAGACTTTCAAGACTGTACTTTTAACCATTTGATTATGACTTAAAAATTCGGTTTGTGCATCTTGTTCTAAATCGCCCATAAAAATCGCGGAAAATTTTGAATCTTCTAATCTTATCACCACCGAACTATTGTTTGGGTTATTCATAGTTTTGCCTTGTAAATTTTTAATTGGATATAAAATTTTTAGTTTAATTTGGTTTTGTTGAAAAACTATTTGCCCTATTTGAGCTTTTTTTGTTTGTATTTGTTTATTTTTTATAAGACTTAAAATTTCAGTGTATTCTGGACTGGAATAGGCGACACCGGTTAACCAGATATTTCCTATTTGATATTTATTAATAACGTCAATCAAGCCAGCTATATGATCTGCGTGCGGATGAGTAATAATTATTGACTCAATTTTTCGGTCATTAAATGGCATATTCTCGCCCAGACACGATAAGACAGAATTATCCGGACCACCATCAATTAAAATTTGTTCATTTAATCCAGGTTCAACAATAATTGCATCCCCTTGTCCAACATCACAAAAAACTATTTCTAAATTATTTTCCGATTGTTGGTTTTGAAAAACCGACAACCAAATTAAAATTGCAATTCCCACTAAAAACCCAAAAAATGGCGCCATAATTTTATTAGATATTTTTGGCATTTAATTTCTTTTGTAATTTAATAATTTTTTTATCTTTTTGATAATACCAAATTAGAAAAACAGCCATTAATAAATACCAAGAAAATAAAATTGGACTCGAAATTGTAATTTGTTCTAAAGAAGCGAAAGGAATTTTAGCAAAATTTGTGACGACTAAAATTATATATTTCAATACCAGCCAAGAAAACCAACCGACAACTTGACTAAAACTGATAAAGATAAAAGATGACATAACTGCCAAAAAACCCAAAAGCATCGCTAAGGGAATGATTGGTAAAATCAAAACATTCACAATCGGCGCGACCACTGAAATCCTATGAAAATTAAATAAAATCAAAGGGGTAGTTAAAATTTGTGCAGATAATGTGGCTAACAGAGGTTCGGTAATAATTTTAGGAATTTTAGGATACAAACGCCAACGAGAAAAATAATTTTCTAAGATCGGGACAAACCAAATTAAACCTGCCACGGCCATAAATGAAAGTTGAAAACCTAAATCTGCCCGAATAATACGCGGATTTATTAAAACCATCAGCAGCGCGGTAATTATTAAGGCTAAACTAATATCAGATTTTCGTCCCAATCTTTCTGCCCAAATTATAAACATTGCCATCACCGCTGCCCTGACTACAGGTGGCTCAGCGCCAACCATAACCGTGAAAAGAAAAACACCAAGAACCGCGGTGATAATTGACAATTTTTTCGACCACCTTTTGGTTAAGGACATAAAAACTTTAATAATAATGGTAATATTAAAACCAGAAATTACCACAATATGGGTAGTACCGGTTAAATTAAAAGCAGACATTAAATTTTCAGGAATTGAATTTTTCGCGCCGATGAGCAAGCCGGCTAAAAATGAGCTTTCCGGTTCCGGTAAAATTAAATTAATTTTTTGAGAAAAATTCTGTTTAGCTTTTGACAAAGCACTCAGTAAGGCTTGCCAGCTGGAGGCAACAAAATTTTGCTTAAGATCGACGGGTTTTTCAATTTCGGTAATCTTAGGATAAGACATTAGTGAATAAATTTCTGACTTGGCTAAGTATTGACCATAATCAAATTCCGAAGATGATTTTGGCTTTAAAATTTCCCCGGAAATTTCTAACCACTGGCCCTGTTGATATTCTGGAAATCGCCTGAGCTTGATTAAAATTTTACCTTGAGCATTTTGAAAATCTTTTTGATTTTCTGGATGAATTCGATATGTCAAAATAACAAATTGCTGCTGGTCTGATTTTATATCTGGGGTTTTGACAATTTGACCCTGAATCTGAACAGTTTGATTTTGCCAGCTCGAAAGCTGATCTGGATGGCGCATTTCATAAAAATGTGAATAAAAGATGCCAAACAAGAAAAATAAACCGGCAATGACCATAAGGCGAATTTGAAGATCTTTCCAAAATGAAATTAGCAAAATCAATAAAAAAATTAGAGCCAAGACCATAATCAAATTATTATAACCCAAAAAAGAGGCCGCAAAGATACCAAATAGTAATGCCGCCGAAGAAATTAACAAATATCTTGATTTGCCAATTTTTTTCATTATTATTATCTTAACATATTTGACGAAACTTCGAATATTTACTAAAATGAAAGAGAGATTAAAGGAGGGCAATTGGGACGAACGGTTAAAATAATAATCACGATTTTATTAATAGGGATTGTCGGTTTTGGCGGATATTATTTTTATATGCAAAGGCAGCAAAATACAACTCAGACTAACACGACCACTGATAACACCACCCCCCCTACAAACGATGGGAGCTCAACAACCAGTACTGAAATTAAAACGATAATCACTGTCAATCCGCAAGATTATGACAACGCTCTTCAAAAAAATTTTGATACCGCTTCCCAAAAAGCTAGCCAATGGCAAAGTGATGCTAAATTTGTATATTTACAAATAGATTTGCCAAATAATTTAAATCCAGATAAAGCTAATGAAACTTATGTTTTTATCTCTGCAAAATCACCCTCAAATTATTGGACGATTGCTCAAAATTTAGCTGGAGAATATATTCGAGCAATTATTCCCAAAACTGATTTTTTAAAAAACGGAAGTCCTAAAGAAATTTTTACAAAATATTGGAAAACTGATTGGATAACGGCTTTTCAAAAAGCCGATTTAGAATCTGGAAAAGCCTTTCGAGAAAAATATCCCAATGATCTGGAAATTTCTGCCAATCTTACACATGGCGGCCCCAATGATTATTTGACTTGGATTATCAAGTACAATGCACCCAAAGCTGGCGAAAAACTTGAGGTTCAGGTTGATGCGGCGACTGGTGAAATTAATCAATCTTCATAATATTTTTTACAAATTGACAATTATTCTAAATAGATTAAGATAAAAAGAGAAAGAAAGGAGCGGGATTTGAACTCTCCCAGCTGGGATTTATTTATTATTATCTTTTTAGCAATTGCCACCGGCTATGGTTTTATTTTGCAAAAAGAAAAAGCCGCCGCGACTTTAATCAGCACTTATATCGCCTTAGCTGTCACCTCGGTTTGGGGCGAAGCGGTTTATAATATTTTATCCGGCAACACCATTTTATTTAATCAGGTTTGGTTTCAATCACATTTAAGCATCTTTACGGTTAAAGCGATTATGTTTGGTGCTTTTATTGTTTTGCTCTCCTTAAAAGGGGAGTATCTTAGTTCCAGAACCGGCACCGTCGGCTCAACGATTCTTCTATTCCTATATAGTTTCTTAAATGCTGGCTTGATTGTGGCGACAATAATTTCATTTATGGATGAAGCGGCGAGAACTAACCTACTTTTGCAATCCCAAGCCGCAGAAATGATTTTTAAATATCAAAATTATTGGATCGCGTTGCCGGCAATTATTTTAATTGTGGCTGGTTTTCGCAAAAAATCTAATTCCCAATCCGAACAATAAATTGACTTTAGTCTCCAAATTTGGTATTATAATTTTGAATTTGGAGATTTTTTATTATTAACGAGGGCCCGTAGCTCAGTGGTAGAGCGACAGCCTTTTAAGCTGTGCGTCGCGGGTTCGATCCCCGCCGGGCCCTTTTTCAAGAATAACCTCTTTTGAGGTTTTTCTGAAAAATGCTAGGTGTGGCGAGAACTCGCTGGCGATAAGCAATATATTAAACAAAATATCATTCAAAACAGAAATTTATGATCTATTTTTTTGATATTCGTGGATATTAAAATATGGCCACCCGAAGGTAGCCATATTTATTAAGAAGATTTTATCAAATCATTTATTGTGTTTTGGGGGCAGCCGGAGCAGAACCGACTTTGCCATATTTCTTGACCACCATAAAGTAGTAAAGTAAGTCGGCTAACCAAAGGAAACCCAATAATAATCCCAAAATCATCACAATTAACCAAGTGGTTTTTTCAGGAAAATCTCTTTTACTCAAATCAATTACCAGGATAATCCACCAGATAAAAAATAACAGACCTATTAAACCGGCGATGATCCAAAAAATTAACATTCCACCCAAAATAGTAGCACCGGCAGCGGCCGCGGCAGCATCAGTAGCTTCAGTAGAAGTGTCTGTCAACTGCGCTAATAATGAAAACATTGCCCTCCTTAATTTAACACCTAAAATTCAAAGCTCTGAATTGGTGTTGATTATTAATTAACTATATTTTTACTTTATCAAACTCTTTTGAGTTGTCAACCCGCCTCGCCTCATCGGCGAGCCGAGGCCTGGTCCGTCTATTTTAGAAATTTCCAAAAAACATCTTTGTCTAATTTTATATTTGCCGCCATTTTCATTCTTTTCTTGCCAGCTTTTTGTTTTTCTAAAAGTTTTCTTTTGCGGGTATAATCCCCGCCATACAATTTGGCAATCACATCTTTGCGGAGTGGGGGAATGTTTTCCCTGGCAATAACCTTAGCACCGGTGACTGCTTGAATTGAAACTTCAAATAACTGTCTGGGAATAATTTTTTTAAGCTTGGCAACTTGAGCTCGGCTTAATCGGAATAAATCGTCTTGATAGACAATTTGGGAAAAAGCAGGGAATTTTTGTCCGGAGATTAAAAAATCTAATTTAACCAAATTGGCTGGTTGATATCGCAAAAAACGCCAATTATATGAACCTAAACCCGAAGTTAAGGTTTTTAATTGATCGTAAAAACCCCAAATCAAGTTTGATAAGGGAATCTCATAGGTTAATAAACTTCGGTCCTCGGCTAAATTTTGAGAGGTTAAAAATTTAGCTCGTTGTAATTTTAACAATTCAGCCACCGGTCCCAAATATTGGTTTGGGACCAAGAGGGTAATCTCCATAATTGGTTCTGAGATTTCTAAAATTTGCGAACGGTCTGGAAATTGATCTGGATTGTTAACTTTAAGGATTTCTTTTTGGGTTGTCAAAACGTTGTACGACACGGAAGGCGTGGTAAAGACAATCCCTAAGTGATATTCTCTTTCTATTCTTAACTTCACTATTTCTAAATGCAGCATGCCTAAAAAACCACCACGAAATCCAGAGCCAAACAGGGAAGAGTGCTCAGGCTGAAATTGCAAAGAACTGTCATTTAATTTTAATTGCGAGAGGGCATTTTTTAATTTTTCTGACTCCCCTTTTTCAGAAAATAATGAAACAAAAATATTTGGTCGGGGCTCTAAATAGCCTGGTAATTTTTTAAAATTTTTCGGGATAGGGGAGAGGGCAATCGTATCGCCCACTTGACAATTTTCAGTTTTTTTAATATTAGTGGCAAGATAACCGATTTCGCCGGCTGATAATTTTCCTTTTTCTAAATAATCCGGGGCAAAGACCCCCACTGAGCCGACTTTAGTTTCAGTGTCCGTAGCTAAAAATTTAATATTTTGATTGGTGGAAATTTCACCTGCAAAAACCCTCACATAAGCAATTGCGCCTTGATATGGATTATAAATTGAATCAAAAATTAAGGCCTTGAAATCTGAACTGCAATCAATTTTTGGAGCGGGAATATTGGTAATTATTTTATTTAATAACTCCCCTACTCCTAGGCCGGTTTTGGCGGAAATTTTTAAAATTTCTTTAGTTTCGACATTTAATAATTTAGCTAATTCAGCTTGTCTCTTGTCAGTTTCGGCTTGAGGTAAATCTATTTTGTTAATAACTGGGATAATTTCAAGCTTTAGTTTCTGGGCTTGTTCGAGAACGGCTAAAGTTTGGGCTTGGATGCCTTTGACGGCGTCGACTAACAAAACTGCACCTTCAACGGCAGCCAAGCTGCGAGAAACTTCATAAGAAAAATCAACATGTCCCGGGGTATCAATTAAATTTAAAGTATACGGCTCGGAATTATAAAGATATTGCATTCGGACCGGCGCTAATTTAATCGTAATCTGTTTTTCTTTCTCAAGTTCTAAACTATCTAAATATTGAGGATGCATCCGATTTTCGGGAATGGTTTTAGTAATTTCTAAAAAACGATCCGCGAGCGTGGATTTGCCATGATCGATATGCGCAATAATCACAAAATTTCGAATCTTATTTTGATCCATATTCCAATCAATTTTCTAATTAATAATTATGGGGTCATTTCGGCATTATCTTCTTTGGGAGTAAAACAATTGGCAATACAATCTTCAGAACTGCGATCATTTTCGATTAATTTGTCTTCCGAAGCCATACAATAACCCATCAAATCGTCTTTGAATTTAAAATTTTGGCAATCTTGGCATGTAGGCATAAACGCTCCTTTATATTATATGCGTATTATTCTTGTTGGGATTGTTTAGCACCAACAGTCTGGTCAACGGCAATATCATCGGGCGGGGTAACTCTTTTTTTAAAAACCTCTAAAAATGCGGAAAATTCCTCACATTTTAACAAATAGGTAATTAATAAATAAAACCCAAAACTAATTACAATCGTAGCTGTGGTTTTTAATAATACTCCCTGGAAAGTCTGCATGTTAACTTGCCAACCAATGTAATATTTTATCAGCTGAGCCACAAAGCCTAAAACTACGCTCGCAAAAAGATATTTAAAAACCGTTTTCGCAAAATCAAAACCATCCGCGTATTTTAATTTTATCCTCAATAAAATCGCCAAAACTACCACGTTAAAAATTGAACCTAAACTTACGGCTAAAGCTAAACCAACCGCTTTTAAGGGAAAGTCTAAGCTCAGATTTGCAAATGATAAATGCCCAAGATTAATTCGGCTTAAAACAAAGCTTAAAATAATGGTGACGATTGCAGAAATTATCCCCGCAATTGCCGGGGTCCGAGTGTCTTCATAAGCATAAAAGGCTCGAGCCAATAACTGCACTAAGCTAGCCGCCCAAATCCCAATCGCGAAGGCGCCCAAAGAGTTTGCAGTTGCCACTGTGGCCGACCAGCTAAAATGACCAGTTCCTAAGGTTAGTCTGACGATTTCTGATCTTAACAAAAAGAGCAATACCGAACAAGGAATAATAAAATATAAAATTTGCTTTGCGGCTAAATTTAAAGATTCCAAAAATTTCTTCTTATCGCCATCGGCGGCAAAATCGGCTAAAAAGGGAAAGACGGCGATTGCAAAAGAAGCGCCAAAAACCACCGAGAAAAAGGTTTGAATATCATTGGCAAAATTGAAATAGGTGACATTCCCCTTCCAGGTTGAGGCTAAAAACGTCACCACAATTAAAATTAACTGGTTGGCACCCAAACCGATCATACGAGGCACCATTAATTTGCCAATTCGCCGAACTGATTTATGGCGAAAATCCGCCACCGGTTGCCAATGAAAACCTAATTTTACTACCGTGGGAATTTGAATTACCATATGCAAAAATGCACCACCTACGACTCCAAACACTACCCCCATGACGCCATAGTGATCCGCTAACAATAAAGTAGCTATAATAATTGATAAATTATAAATTAATGGTGATAAACTGTAAACAATGAATCTTTTAAAGGAATTTAGGATGCCACCCATAATATAACTGATACCGAAAAATAAAGGTGTCAGCAATAACCAACGTGAAAGCTGGGTAGTTTGTAATTGCTGAGATTCGTTAAAACCTGGAACCAATAAAGGAGTAATATGAGGCATAAAAATTGCTAAAATAATTGGCACAATTGTTAAAACAATGATAGCGATATTTATCACCGAACTGGCAACATGCCACGCGGTTTGATAATCTTTACGACGCAAATAATTTACAAAGACCGGAATAAAGGCTGAAGAAATCGCCCCTAAAATTAGCAAATTAAAAATTAAATCTGGGATTCGAAAGGCTGCTAAATAAGTATCCAAATTGGCTGGAGTAATTTTTTGGGCTAAAAAACGATTTCTAAAAAGTCCTAAAATATTAGAGCTCACCAGCGTTGCCATTAATATTAAGCTCGCGCCCTTAATCGAATTTTTTCTCATAAAAAGAGTACGAAAAAATCTAATCACAACTTTATAATTCCTTATTATTGCTTATTTTGGCAAATTAGTTTTATTTTTTTGCTAATGATTTTGGAAAAAATTTATTAAATTCGTCAGCATACATAGTTTCTTTCTCGAGTAATGTTTTAGCGATTTTTTCCCAAACCGATCGGTACTTCAACAAAACTGCATTGGATTTTTTCTCTGCAATCCGGATAATTTTTGCTACTTCATCGTCTATTTCCGCGGCAACTTTTTCAGAATATGTTTTTTGTTCGGCTAATTCCTTGCCCAAAAAAGTCATTTCTTCTCTTTCGCCAAAAGTCTCGGGACCTAGTTTTTCACTCATCCCAAAATCAGTCACCATTTTTCGAGCGAGCTTGGTTACCCGACGTAAATCATTTTCAGCACCAGTTGTGATTTCGTGAAATTTAATCTTTTCTGCAATCCGACCTGCCAAAAATGAAGCAATATCGTCTTCAAACTTACTCTTAGAGTACAAATGTGAATCTTCAGAGGGTAAATTCCAAGTATAGCCCAAGGCCATACCACGGGAAATAATAGATATTTTATGAACCGGGTCACAATCTGGCAAAACATGAGCAACAACCGCATGACCTGCTTCGTGAAAAGCAGTGATTTCTTTTTCTTTTTTAGACAAAACTCTGGATTTTCTTTCCGGTCCAAGCATCACTTTTTCAATCGCATCTTCTAAATCATGCATTTCTAATTTTTTCTGATTGCGGCGAGCCGCTAATATTGCGGCTTCATTGGCTAAATTCTTCAAATCCGCACCAGAAAATCCAATTGAGCTTCGAGCAATTTTTTCTAAATGAATGTTGCCAGCTAAAGGCTTATTCTTAACATAAATGTTTAAAATGTCCAAACGTTCCTTAAAGTCAGGCAAATCTAATACTATTCGGCGATCAAATCTACCTGGTCGCAATAAAGCGGGATCTAAAACATCGGGTCGGTTGGTAGCAGCCATAATAATGACATTAGTATCGGTTTCAAAACCATCCATTTCGACTAAAATTTGGTTTAAGGTCTGTTCCCTTTCATCATGACTGCCGCCTAAACCTGCGCCCCTAAGACGACCGATCGCATCTAATTCATCAATAAAAATAATCGCTGGTGCATTACGCTTAGCTTTGTCGAACATATCACGTACCCGAGCCGCACCCACACCAACAAACATTTCCACAAATTCAGAGGCAGATATTGAAAAAAATGGCACTTGAGCTTCACCAGCCACAGCTCGGGCCAATAAAGTCTTACCAGTGCCAGGAGGCCCAACCAACAAAACGCCTTTGGGAATTTCGGCGCCCAGTTTTTTAAATTTTTGTGGACTTTTTAAAAATTCAACGATTTCCCAAAGCTCTTGTTTCGGCTCCAATAAACCCGCGATATCGGAAAATTTAACTCGGGATTGGCCAATTCCTAAAAGTCTGGCTCGAGATTGACCAAAAGACATCGCCCGATTATTTCCGGCTTGTGCTGATCTGAGCATAAAATAAATAAAACCGGCGATTAATAATACCGGTAAAACTCCAGATAAAACCGCGATCCAAATACTATTTGAGGAGGTGCTTTTGATATCAAGCTGGACGGCATCAAGATTAATATTGGCATCTTTGAGAATTTGGACAAAAGAAGATTGTTGTTCAATCGCCGATTTCTGCAAATTGCCATTTTTTAAAACAATTTGTAAATTTTGACCATTAACCGTGATTTTGTTAACTTCTTTCTTTTTTACTTCATCAATGACTTGATTTAAAGGCACGGTTTGCTGATTTGTATTTTTCACAAAAAATAAATTATAAATTACATATAACGAGAGCAATAAAACGACAAAATATAAAATAGTTCTACCCGAACAATATTTTTGCATTATAAATCTCCTCTAAGTTTAATTATTGGCTTTCGGCTCGAAATTTGTGGCTGGGGTGGGGCTCGAACCCACAACCTACAGCTTATGAGTCTGTTGCTCTACCATTGAGCTACCCAGCCATGTCGCGACAACCTCCACATTGTTCGCTCTGATGTGCAAATAATACATCATAGCTCATTAGCTATAGTGTCGTTCCTTTCCAAAAATCAAAGATTTTTGGTTTTTTCAGATTTCGAATTTGTATATAGCGGGGCCTGGATTTGCACCAGGGTCTACTGCTTATGAGACAGTCGAGGTACTACTCCTCCACCCCGCAGCGCTAATAATTTATAAATTATTTAAAAACAAACTGCCACCAACGAATCAGGTTTGAGCGATTATTTTGTGTTTGGTTATTAGCAATTTCAGTCTTTTCTTCAGTCACAGGTTGGTTGTTGCTTGCCGAAACAATAAAAACTTTTTCGCCCGGTTTTTGATAGCCAAGCTTTAAACGAGCTTGTTGTTCTTTGTAGGTACTACTTTGATAATATTCAATTTGCTTTTGTAATTCCTGATTATGATCTCGGAGCTGCTGCATTTCATTATCTAAATTAGTAACTTCAAGATTAATATTATAGTTTTGCCAAACTGCTTTTCCCAGCAAAAAAAGAATATAAGCAATAATCAAAAAAAATGGTACCAAACGTAGTTTTGGGATGAATTTTTTAAAAGCTTTTCTATTGTTTGACAAATTCCCCTCGCTCTCTTAAAAATACCATGATTTCAATTTAAAATCAAGCCCAAAATTGGTTTGGAAATTATAATTTACCAAAATATTTAATTTGCAATGAAGAAATAATTATTTTTTTCGAGATGAGGCTTTTTTATTTTCTTGCCAGCCAACATACCAATAGTATACCCAAAAAGCGATTACTAAAGCAGCTAAAATTATGCCAATAATAAGTGGCCAATTTGTGGGTGCCTCTTCGGTTGTTTTTTCGCCCTCAACTGTGCCTTCGTCTTCTAAGGGTGTCGGGGTTGGTTCAGCAACAGCGGGAGCAGGTTTAGTTTCAACCACTGCTGAAGCAATTTGGGGTTGTTGAGTTTCAGTTCCAACCCGGGTGACGCTGGCCGGCATATCTGGCGCAATTATAATTAATTTTGGAGTAGCAGAGATGGTAACTTCATTAGATTTATTACCGGCTAAATCAAAGGCAATAATTTTATAAATATAGGTCTTACCGCCAATGACGCTGGTATCTTTATAGAAATTATCGGTTGTGTCTGCAATCCATTTAAAGGGACTACCGCTACGATAAATCATATAATATGCCGCATCTAAGTCATCAGCCCAATAAAGAGATATGTATCCTTCACCAGAAATAGCCAATAAATTTTGTGGTGCTTGCGGCGGAACATTATCCTCAATAGTTAAATCGGCGGTGCTTTGTGAGAGATTATTAGCTGAATCTAAAATATTAATTGTCAAACTATAAATCTGGTTCGTGTTATTTATTAGGTTTGGGTAAAAAACAAGAGAATAAATATTATCTCCAGCAGTTTGATCACCATTGGTGCCATCGTCATAGAGCGACGAAATACCCAAACCGCTATCCACAGCCGTTAAATCAATATTGACACTCCCAATACTAATATTGTCAGTAATTTCAGCAGTAATTAAAACCGGCTGAGAACCATTACCTTTAACTGTATTGGGGGTAAGAATTATATTGGAAATTTCGGGTAAAACCGTATCAATATCAAGATTATTACCAGAAGATTGGCCCACATCAGAAATATTTCCGGCAGGGTCGATTAAAGTAGCATCTAAAATTTCAACATTATCTGCTGAAAAATCACTTGCCAAGACCGTGTAGGTGGCAGAATAAGTGCCATCGCCATTATCTGTCCATGACAAAGTTTGGCCGTTAAAAGAACCATTAGCGGTTAGACCTGCTTCCAGATTTTCAGCCGTAATGGTAATTTGAATCTGACCACCAATTCCCAATAAGGCTGAACTGGGATTAAAGGTGATTTGGCTAATTTGAGGCGTGGTAATATCTAAAAAAACGGTCGCTGAATAATGCGGTGAATAACTATATCCTGAGCTAATAAATGTCCTAAATTGAACGTACACAATTCTTGGCCCGTCTGTGCCAGCAGCTAATGTCCAATTTCTAGTTGTCGAATACGCCTCAAAAACTGAAAAATGGATATCATCATTTGAAAATCTCATTTCATCGGGCGTCACGTCGTTTCGGCTGCCAGAAATAGTTAAAACCACTTCCCTATTAATATCAGTGGCATAAGTGGCTCCGCCGTCAATCAAAATCGAACCCACCCAAGAAACTACCTGGGGTTGAATTTGCGAAGAGCTGGCTTTGACTGGCAGGGTTGATGAGATAGTTCGGGTCGGTTGGGTTGAGGCAGTAATTGATTTGATGGGTACGTCTTTAACTTTGGGTAAGGTCGGCTGGTTGTCGACATCTTTAACTTGCGGTAAAGTTTCAAAATCATCATTTGTTTGAGATTCATTTGTTAAATTCGCTTCAGAATTTTCCGATTGGGCAAGATTTTTTACAGCCCCAATATTTTGTACCGCCGCTCTCGCAACCCCCACAAAAGTAAATTGGCTCATTAAGCTCAAAGCTAATAAATAAGATAATAATTTTTTCACCACTTCCTCCTTCATCTCGAGCTTAGTCGAGAGATTATTTTTAATTTTTAACCCGCCTTCGTCCCCCACTAACAGCCGGGGGCTTAGGCGAGGTTTTCGCTCCAACTTGGCAGAGCTTCAAAAACCACAAATCAATAAAAGCAACCTTGGCTGCTCAAACTGATTTGTGGTTGGTCTCACTATTTTGCACCCATAATTCCAAGTGGCCGAATAAAGAATCATAGGTTAAAGTTAAACCACGAAATTTTTCAATCTCACCCTAAGACTGGTGTCCTAAGACGCAAAAAAAAGAGGTTTCCCCTCCCTTTATTATAAAACCTTTTTTACAATTTAATTGTATTATTTATATTCCTACTGTCAAGCCTGACTTATCCACAGATTATTTAAAAACTAATAAAAGGTTTTTAGTAAAAATTTTTCTAAAATTAGTGGCAGTGTCTAACCATGAATTTGCATATTTTTCCATAAATTTTCCCCAGATTTTAAATTCATTAAAATTATCACCTTGAGGATTGGTGGGGATAGAAGTATTTTGATTTAATACTGAACTTGAATGAGTTGGAACAGATTTGGTAATATCGCGATTGGCGGCTTGAGGAGCTGGACCAATTTGAGTCCCAAACATTTGCACCACCACCGTGGTATTAGAACCTGAAAATTCACCACTCATAACTGCAATTCCAATTTCATTAAAATCAGGATCTAAAATATTGGCACGGTGAGAAGGGCTGTTCATCCAAGCCGCAAAAACGGTATTGGAATCTTCAAAATCAATCGCTAAGTTTTCGCCGGCAGTGCGGTAATTATAACCCACAAGCTTAAACCAATACCAAGAAGTTAAACCTTCGGGAGAGGCATGGGCAAAATAATCTTTGGCAAGCATGTCATTGGCTTTGGCGGCAGCGGCTTGGTTTAATTTTGAATTTATTGATAAGGGAGCAACCCTATTATCTAAGCGAGCCGAGTTAGTTAAACTAAAAATACTATTGGTGCTAATTTGCGCCAAAACAGTTTGAGGAACTAAACCGACAATAATAAAAGAAATCGAGAGAGCAACGACTTTGAATTGGTTTAAAATTTTATTTTTGTTTTGAGAATTCATAAAAACCCTGTCCGGATCGGCCCTCAACCTTCCATTGGGGTTTTTAAACATTATATTATTATATCAAAAAAATTATCATTTGTCAACCCAAGATGAATTATCGCAATTTTTAAATTTTTAATGATCACTAAAAACGAAGCTAAAATTAGGCTATCCCCAAGTTATCCACTTGCCAAAACCTTATTTTGCAAATAAAATGCAATTGGGAATAGTTTGCAGAATATTAATTAACCTGTGGATAACTATATGGATAACTTTCAAAATAAATACAAATGGCAAAAGCTGACTAACCAACGCACGCAGATTTTGGAATTTTTACAAACGAATTTAAACCACCCCACGGCCGAAGAAATCCATCAAGCTATCAGGCCATATTTAGCCAGGCTAAGTTTATCAACTATATATAGGAACCTGAGAAGCTTAGAATCAGAAGGAGTGGTTAGCTCAATTAAGACTCCGGATAGAAAAATTCATTTTGAACATGCTGGTGCTGATCACGCCCATTTTTATTGCCTTTTTTGCCGAAAATTGATCCAACTGCCTCTAGCCGAAATTATTGACATTAAAAAACGCCTGGCGATTAAAAATTACCAGGTTCAAAAAGTTGATATTATTTTTGAAGGCATCTGCCCAGATTGTGTTTTAAAAAAACTTGAGTAAATTATTTTTTATTTTATAAGAATTGCAATGCCCCAATAAGCCCAGATAAGAAGACAAATTTTTATGATTAATCTTTTTAAACATCCTTTTTTGGGTTTTAGCTCTTAAGAGCCGATAATGTGGCAAAACCACATAGCCCAAGAAATCTATACCTTGTCTTAATTTACGAATGATGATTTTGTTTGGATATAAATTCAAGCTGAGTTTTTTGTTTAAAAAATTTATAATAGGATTTAATAACTTTATTAAGTTATCTCTGTCAGCGTCTAAAAACACAAAGTCATCGCAATAGCGAAGATAATACTTAATTTTCAAATAGTGCTTTATGAATTTATCCAGCTCGCCAAGATAAATATTGGCGAAAAGTTGGGAGGTTAAATTGCCGATTGGAATTCCCCTTTTCCACCTTCCGCCAGCTGGCGGAGTGGATTTTGTCCCACGAAAGTGGGATTATAGGTGCATCCCGCACTTAGCGAGAATTGTCCATATTTTAGCATAGCTCAGTTAAAAAGTTAAGACCAAAAACGAAAATTAGTTATTTTAAACTATTATAAACTTTTATGTTAAAATGAAATCAAGAGGGAAAATGCTGAATAAAATTGCGAAAAATTTATTAAACTTTGTTTTTTTAGCGATTTTATTAATTTTACCTATCAAATCACATGCCCAAACAGAAGCGATTAGAAATCTTAACGCCGAAATTACAGTTGAAAAAACAGGTTTAGTCGATATTGTGGAAACAATTGACTATTATTTTCCTACTGCCAAACATGGCATTTATCGCTATATTCCAAATCGATTCAAAGAGAGCTCTGGCCGCAAATTCAAAACTGAGCTCAAAATTCTAAAAATTAAGAATGAAAAAGGGAAGTCTATCCCCTACACCACTAGTCAAAATGGCGATAATTTAGAAATTAAAATCGGTGATGCCAACAAAACGGTTAATGGTGATTATCAATATCAAATTCATTATCAAATTTCTGGTGTAATCAATAGTTTTTCAGATCATGATGAGCTGTACTGGAATGTCACCGGCACTGGCTGGGAAGTACCAATTGAAAAAGCCCAAGCGCGAGTGGTTTTACCAGATGTGATAAATCCCGCCAGTCTTCAAGATCGCTGTTTCACTGGTTCACAAGGTGCCACAAATGAAAATTGTTCAAAAAGTATCAATCAAAATCTGGTCGATTTTTCAGCCAGCGGAAATTTAACCGTGGTGGTAGGCTGGGAAAAAGGGGTAGTCACAATCCCCGCTCGAGAATATGTTTTTTCCGGTTTTAATTCTTGGTGGTTAATGATAATTCCATTTGTGGTTTTTTTGCTCTTTTCCTATATATTATTAAAATTTGGCCGAGATCCCAAAAAAATCACCACCATTGCCCCGGAATTTTCGCCACCGCAAAATTTGACAATTCCGGAAATGGGCACGATTTTGGATGACCGCGTCGAACCTGCTGATTTGACTTCGCAAATAATTTTTTGGGCCACCAAAGGATATATTAAAATCAAAGAGGAAGAAAAAACCTTTTTGCGGGGCCAAAATTATACTTTAATCAAACTCAAGGATCTGCCCCAACATGCCAAATCTTTTGAAAAAATGTTTTTTGAAGCCTTATTTGAAAACCAACAAAAAGTGAAGCTTTCCGAACTTAAAGTAAAAACCACTTTTTATAAAAAGTGGCGAGAAATTTCACAAAAAATTTATACAGATTTAATGATCGAAAAGTATTTTCCCCAAAATCCAGATAAAATTCGAAAAAAATATCTTTGGATTGGCCTTGGCATTATCATTGCCGCCGCGATCGCGGGCCCGTTACTTTTATCATATACTTTGGGCATTGCCCTATTTCTAACTGCCGCAACCGTGATGATTTTTGGCTATTTTATGCCCAGAAAAACCTTAAAAGGTGTAGCGGCTTTGCAAAAAATATTGGGTTTTAAAGAATATATTACTAAGGTAGAAAAATATCGCACGCATTGGGCAGAAGATGAAAATATTTTCTTGGATTTTCTGCCATACGCAATTTTGTTTGGCGTGGGTGATAAATGGGCAAAAACTTTTAAAGATATTTACAAAGAACAACCCGACTGGTATGAGGGTAATTGGACGACTTTTAACACCATGGTTTTTATAAGTAATTTAAATGGTTTTAATAGCACTTGGTCTGGGGCAGTTTCCGGAGCAGCTTCAGGTTCGTCTGGTTTTTCGGGTGGTGGTGGTTTTTCTGGCGGTGGTTTTGGCGGTGGCGGTGGCGGCAGCTGGTAAAATTGTAAACAAAAAATGGGCCTGGCAGGGATCGAACCTGCGACATGACGCTTATAAGACGTCCGCTCTGCCACTGAGCTACAGGCCCCCATTTATACCTAATTATACTTAAAATTGCTCTAAAAGGCAATTTTTTATTGTCTTTATCAAATAATCATGCTATGATTTATTTAATCCCGCGACACCTGCCGTAACGCCAGAAACCCGGAGGTAAACCGCGATGTCAAACCCAAGAACTCCCTTAACCCAAATTGGCGAATTGCTTGGAATTGGTGACTTGGCCGAATACATCTTGCACGATCTGAATCCTGAATACCCTGCCTTGTCCCTTAGAATATCTGACTTAAACCGCGAAGTGGTGTATCAGTCTTTGCTCGAGATGGTTCTTCAAGCTTTAGAGGGCGACCGGATCATCAACCAGCCCACTTCTCCACTTAGATTGGCAATCGGTCCAGCAGTAGAAGCCTGCCGAGCCTACAATATTCTTTATGGCACGCTTGGTCGCCGCGGCACGCTTGGTTTACCGGAAAAACATTTTAGCGAAATGATTTGGCCCTATCAACTGGCCCTGACCAATTTCTTGGAACGTCCAGCAGATAAAACAGATGAAAACGAAGTTAAGATTTTAACTGAGTTCTTGGAAGGACTTCTTGGGTTCTTGGTCTGGGCAACTGCGATGATTCAGGAAGGATCTGACCCCTTTGACAGAAAATAGTTTCATACGTTATCCATTTCGCCTGATGCGCACCGCGAGCAACCAGCAGAGGTGAGCTGAGATGGCAGATAATGACGCAGTATCGCAAGTTGCTAATGCTTTTAATCTTGCTGCAGTAGTCGAGGCGATTCTTTATGAAGATTGGGAGACACTTTTCAGCGGTCAAGGACATGCTAAAGGTGGGGCGGCAGAATATGAAGCTAATCGATTGGAAAGATTATCACACGTTACTGCGTTTCTTGAATCGGCAATAATCGGTTATGAAATAATTATTGACCCAGGCCAAGCTACTAGATACGAAGGTGATTCAGCAAATACCTTTTGTAATAACTTCAGATTAGTTCAGTCTGCTTTTGAGAAAAATGAAATTAAAGATATTGAGCAGGCTTATCGGCATCTTCTGAATTTAGTTGAAATATTAAAAACCGTCCCCGAAATCATAACTAAATTATTCGAGCTTCGTAATTCCTTAGGAGCGCTTGAAAGTCAATTACGAGACCAAGCCAAACAAACTCTTGGAGTGGAGGGGTGAGCTGAAATGGATCAGCGAGAGCTTGAGAAGAAGCATAAACCCGAAAGGTATCCAGAACTTTATGGCGAGGAGTTGATTCGGAAAACACACGAAGCGGCAATGGCAATATTTCGAACTACGGCATTTATTAAAGATCAAACTATTAGAGATTATCCCGAAAGTGTTGTCCCACAATTTGAAATTCTCTGCCAATTTCTAATTGCCTCAGGGTGCGCCTTTAAACATTTTATGACTGATCCGAACGAACGAAGTTCTATCCCGCCAACCTTTAATCATTTTGAGATGATACAGTTTTTCGTCAGATTCGCCCACACCTTTGACAATAAATTCAGTCCCGAAATCAAAGATTATAAAGATGGTTTCGAACCTCTGACCCAACTTCTGCAGAGATTCGAACTGGCCCTTTTCAATTATATGCATAACCCAACCCTGACTGTCACCGATGATTTTCGACAATTGGTCATTTGTATTTCTCGGACCTACGAAGCTTATTATAATGAAGGTTTTAGGCGCCATCGCCTAGCTGCATAATTAGAATTATCACCTGCCCCGTGAGGCTAAAAACACTTTTTTGCCCTGCGGGGATTTTTTTATAGGCTCGGTGCCCATAATCCCGCCTTCCAAGCGTTATGACAGGTAACTTTGCGGGGTGATTCAACTCGATGGCGATAATCCCGATTTTACCTCCTTGACCCCGCACAATATTTAATATTCGCGAAGATCTACGTTCTCGACTCAAGCGTCATATATGCGGGGTCTACGCCCCGCTCCGTGCGTAGCTCTGGTGTGGGGCTTGACAAACCCATTTTATTTTGCTATAATGGTATAATTTGAAAAATGTCTCGTCAACCATTGATTGAGACACGGTCCTCAATAAGGAGGGGGCTGTCAAAAACAAAAATAGAAAAGGAAAAAAATGAACGTGAAAGTTGGCAGTTTGACTTTTGGCAATAATTCCAAAGTCATCACTCAAAAACAAAATGTAAAAAATCAAAAAGCGGTTACTTTTTGGAATCACAAAGCGGTTAAACCTACTTTAGGCATTATGACCTTTTTAGCTGTCACTCTTTTAGGCTATGGCTCATTCGCCTATGCTTTTCAACACAAGATTTATCCGGGTGTTAATGTGGCCGGAATTAATTTGGGCGGAAAAACTAAAGACGAAGCGCTTCAGCTTTTAGGCCAAAAATACAAAGAATGGTCAAGCCAAAAAATGACGGTGGCAGTTGGTGATACCAAAGTGACGGAAAAATTAACCAACATCGGCGTTAGTTATAGCCCTGGCGACTTAGCTGATAAAGCGTTTGCGGTTGGTCATAGTCAAAATTGGTTTGAAAACGCCAAATCAACGGTGAATTTAGCTTTCAACGAAGTTAGTTTTAATCCTACCTATAATATTAGTAAAAAGAAATGGAACAATTATTTAAATCAATTAAGTTCTAAAATTGAAAAAAAGGCCGAAGATCCCCACTTAGAATTAGCCAATGGTAAAACCAAGATCGTTTTAGGCCAAACTGGCATTACTTTAGAAACTGATAAATTAAAAGACCAAATTTTTACCAAAGCTCAAGCTGGCACTTTAGATGAGATTCAAGCTCCAGTGACCAAAAGCCAAATTGCAGTTCCTGATGATCAAGCGGCTCAAATTACCCAAACTGCGGATAATTATTTAGCCCATACAATTTCTTTAACCTATGAAAATCAAAATTATGTGGCTTCAAAAAGTGAAATTTTCACTTGGTTAATTTTAACTAAAAATGGTGAAGATTTCAGTTTAAGCCTTTCTAGCCAAACCATTGCCGGTTTTGTGAGTTCTGCTGCCCGTCATATTGATAAAGCGGCAATTGCTAAAGAAGTCACTCCTGCTGGACAAGTTTTATCTGAAGGTGCGGCTGGTCAAGCAGTTAATCAATCTGCGGCAGTGTCGGCGGTTAAAGCGGCTTTAGCCGGTAAGGGTTCAGACCAAATCGCTTTAGCGGTATCACCAGTTCAACCATCGGTTCGCACTATTTACCCTGCTGGGACTCCTGGTTTATTCCCTGGCAAATACATTGAAATTGTGCTTTCTAAACAAACCTTATATGCTTTTGATGGACAAACTTTAGTCAGATCGTTCTTAATTTCTTCTGGAGTTGCAAGTCACCCTTCTCCTGTTGGTATGTTCGCCATCTATTCAAAATCACGTTCTGTTTTAATGTCTGGCCCTGACTATTATTTACCTAATGTTCAATGGGTTAACAGATTTTACGGCCCTTATTCAATTCACGGCACTTACTGGCATAGCAACTTCGGTCACCCCATGAGCCATGGATGTATCAACGCGACTAACGGCGATGCTGCCTTCATCTACACTTGGGCGCCAATGGGTACTCCGGTCGTAATTCACTAACAAAAATTAGAAATATCAAATAAAAAAAGGGCTCCGAAAATTCGGGGCTCTTTTTTTTGTGCTTAAATTGAGGTATAATTAGGATAATTTCCAGGACTTTAACAACTTATTAAAAACAAGGGGGATGAAGTCGATAGCTAAAGGAATGCGGCGCTCTAAAAAATTTGCGAGATTAAGGGCAGAATGCCAGGTTGCTACGGTAATTCAAAATTTCGGTAATGGAGAAATGATTGAGCTAATCCAAAAACTTAACGATGAATCCAGGAGAAAGTATAATGGATATAAACGTCGAAGGAGGAGATAAATCTAGATGCCTAGAGCGCAGAAATGGGACAAAGATAGAGCGGAATTTTGCGCTGCGCGAGATTTGCATCATGCTCTTAAACCTTATTATTCCGATAAAGTCTTGGCAGGAGTTTTGCCTGGCCGCAAAGAAGAACTTTCAGCCAGAAAAGGAAGAAAAAGAAAACGTCGAGAAGCAGAAGCTACTGGAAGTGTAAGAATTGTCGGAGAAAATTCCACTCCGAAACAAAAACCCGAAAAAACAATAATACCAAGACGAAAGAAAGGTGATCCGAAATGATCTGGCTACTCTTCGTGGAAACGCCGATTGCTTGGATATTGAGCGGTTATATGCTATATTGGGTTTTTTCTTCTTCGCTGCCGACATCTGAAAGAAAAAGATTATTCCTGACCCAATTTTTACCTCTGTTTTTTGTACATTTTGTCGCTAAATATATTGGCCAAACCCGTTTTTATACTCCGCTATATATCGAAAAAGGTCCTCTATTTAGCGATGTTATGATCTGTATGCTTTTAGGCTGGTGGATATATGTAATCGCATTCTACTGGTTTGAACTAAAGAAAAAGTCGACATCAACCCAAAGGGATTTCCTTCAAGTGCATGCGCTCCTCGGTTTCTTGCTGGCTTTTGTTGGTTATTTTGGCTTTTTGTTCTACTACCACGATTTATATATTGCAATTCCTGTTTTTTGGGTTTATCTGGTCTTTTCTCTTATGCTTTGGATTGCAGGAGAACATCTAGATCTAAAACTTAAACCCAAGGAGACAAAATAAGCCGATGAAAACAGCGTCAAAAAGATCGTTAATACGGACGCCGCTGAGGGCTAGATTTTATTGCTTGAGAGAAATGGCTCTTCGGACTCGTCTTTGGCCAACGGAATTAGTTAGATTCCCGGAAAAATCCCAAATTAAAACCAAATTAAATCCAAGAACCTGATTGGTGTATCATTTTTTGCCCACACCTGTTAGGTTCTTTTTTTATGGGTTCGATGCCCATAATCCCGCATTCCTCGCGTCACGATAGGAAAATCTGCGGGATAACTTGCGAGATCAATTTTTTTCGCAGACGCGCATTTTGGCGGAGCGGCTTTTGGGATTTTGCTCAATTTCTGCAGGTGCAGGTACCAGAGGTTTTGAGGTCAAGATTTTAATTTTGGGTTTTTTGCCGCAAACGCAAACCGGCGCTTTTGGCGGACATTCGCAAGGATTAGCGAGCTGACGGAAAGTTTTTTTCACTAAGCGATCTTCGAGGGAATGAAAAGAGATAATTATTAATCTCGCGCCGGGCATTAAAACATCAGCAAATTCAAAAATGGCTTTTTCTAAATTTTCAAGCTCTGAATTTACTGCCATTCGCAAAGCGCGAAAGATATTTGTCGCAAAATGTTTTTCGCGGCTATATCGCCACTTTGGCGGGGTAGCGGTTTTGATAATTTCCACTAATTGATTGGTAAAAGTTATTTTTTGGGTTTTTCTGGTAATAATAATTTGCTTTGCAATCCGACCAGCAAATGGGGACTCCCCTAACTTTGAAAAAATATCCCGCAATTTGGATTCTGGCCATTCGTTGACTATAAGTTCTGCAGTTAGGGTTAGGGTTTGACTTTGGTCTAATCTCATATCAAGTTTGGCGAGCACATTAAAACTAAAACCGCGGCTGGCAGTTTCTAATTGATGAGTTGAAACGCCTAAATCCAACAAAGCGCCGGAAATTTGTTTTATTTTTAATTTTGATAAAATTTGTTTGATATTAGAAAAATTATCCTGTACAAAAATTATTCGCTTTCCAAATTTAGCTAATTTTTTTTGAGAAGCCTTAATCGCTTCTATATCCAAATCAATCCCAATAACATTACAGTTTTGAGATTTTCCGCCCGAGGCGGATCCACCTTTGACGGAGAGTTTGGAGATTTGAGTTTTTTCGAGTAGAGCTCGCGTATGGCCACCGCCGCCCAAAGTCCCATCAACAAAAAAACCACCCTTTTGAGGCTGGAAAAAATTCAAAACTTCATTTGGCATCACCGAAAGATGATATTGTTTCATGTTATTATCTAAGGAAAAGGTAAATTAAAAAACCAATCCCGATCGCGATCGCGAGATATAACAAACCGTTATTTTTAGAATTGCGATCATCTTGTTCTCTTAATTTGTCCTTGGTATAATCTCGATCCAAAATTCCCATTTTTACCTCAATTATTTGGCTGATATTTTAAAGCTTCATCGAAAACTTTTTTATTAATTTCATGAAATTTTTCATTCAAACTCTCAGCTACCGCCTGCCAGGCAATTTCTGGCTTAATCGGTAAAATCCCCAAACCAACCGCCATTCCAAAAAAATAAATATTAGTAGACATTTTATCACCAGTTATTTCCAAAACCTTGTCTTCGACGGCGACTTTAATGACTTTTTTGGCTGATTGATTTATTTGCGTTTCAAGTTCTTCTAAGTTTACCTGATCGTCATATGGCCAGAATATTCCGGATTCAGCCAGGATAGTAGTTTTTTGCGGTTTTGCCCAATTCTTGGCACGGACAGCTTCAATGAAATCCATACCAATAATTAAATCTGCATCGTTATCGGCAACTTGTGGGGAAAAAACTACTTCACCAAATCTAATTTGACATTGCAAGCTACCACCGCGCTGAGCTAAACCATGTAATTCACTTTCTAAAACCTGAAAACTTTGTTTTTGCGCCGCTGCCGTGACTAATTTTGCCAAAGTGATTACACCTTGACCGCCATAACCGGTTAAAATTAAATTAAAAGTTTTATTATCCGAGGCTTGTTTTGTCCCAAAAATTGATTTTATTTTATTTAGCATTTTCACCTTCTTTCATGATTTCGACTGAATTTGGGGCGAGCTGCTTGCAAACTGAACAGCCAGTACAAGTGGCCGGATCAATGGCAAGGCCGTTGTCTGTTTCAATAAAGGCTGGGCAATGATAAGCGCGTAAAATTTTATTATCTGTCTCGTTTTGTTTTACAATTTGGAATATTGGCAATTTTTGACCTGAATCTTTGGCTTTTTTGACGGTCATAAGCCGGCACTCGCCTTTGGCGACAAAGACGCTCACGCCTTTTTGGGCATAAGCTGATTTAATGGCCTCAACCGCGTTATTAAAATCATAAATGGAAATTGTCTGAACTGCATCAACGCCGCAAGCTTTGACAATCGGTTCAATATCAATTTTTTTCACTACATCGCCTTCGCCGGTGAGGCCAGTGCTAGGATTGGGCTGATGGCCAGTCATAGCGGTGTAGTTATTATCCATAATGATTAATAAAATATCGCTTTGGTTGTAGACTAAATTAACTAAGGCTGGCAAACCGGCGTGGAAAAAGGTTGAATCACCAATAAAGGCGACTGGTTTTTGACTAGTTGTTTTGGAGATGCCATGAGCGATCCCCACGCCAGCACCCATCGCCACAACCCAATCCAACATTTGAATTGGTTTGTAAGCGCCGATCATATAACAACCAATATCCCCGCCATATATTTTATCTTCGCCTAAGGCTTTTTTGACCGCGTTAAAGGTAGCACGGTGCGGACAACCATGGCATAAAAATGGCAAACGGGTCGCCACTTCATTTTTTGCCGGGTTTTCGGCCGGGCTAATCGCCTGAGAAGCAATGGCTTTGGGCAAATTATCGGCAATGATTTTGGCATTTAGCTCGCCGATTTTGGGAAAATATTTTTCACCGACAATTTGGAGTTTTATGTTTTGATCTTGAGCAATTCTTTTTAATTCATTTTCTAAAACCGGCTCTAATTCCTCAATAACGATCACTTTGGTTAATTTTGACATAAACGCGGCGGCTTTTTGGTCGGGAAATGGTGCGGATAGACCAATTTTAAAAACCGGTAGATTCCTGGCTGATTCTAACATCACTTCTTGTAAATATTGCCAGCTCACCCCTGAAACTGCCACTCCAATTTTGCCTTTTTGATTATTCACAAAATTCAAAGGATCAGTTTCTGAAACCTCATTTTTGATTTTGATCATTTTATCTAAGATTTTCGCATGCAAAGCCACGGTTTGGCTAGCACCCATTTTAAAGCCTTCGGGATTTTTTTCAAACTTGCCTTGAGTCTGATATGAATCTGGAAGTTGGTCAAAATTAACCAAGCCGCGCACATAGGAAACTCGGGTGGTCATTCTTAAAATCACCGGGATTTTATATTTTGCCGAAACTTCAAAAGCTTTTTTAGTCATGATTCGCGCTTCTTCGGGGTTTGAAGGCTCTAAAACTGGCAAATGTCCAATTTTAGCTAACAATCTGGAGTCTTGTTCGGTTTGCACCGAACTATAAGATCCCGGATCATCTGCCACCACCACCACCAATGGGCATCCTAAATATCCCAAAGGCAATAATGAATCCAAGGCAACATTTAAGCCATAATGTTTCATTACCACCATTGATTTGACGCCAGCAAATGCCGCACCGGCGGCCGCTTCTAAGGCGATTTTTTCATTGGTGCTATATTCAAAATAAATGCCGACTTTTTTAGCAATTTGGCCGGCGGTATCGGAAATTTCTGAAGCTGGTGTTCCAGGATAGCCGGAAATAAAACCCACGCCAGCCTCTAAAGCGCCTCGCACCACCGCTTCATTGCCAAAAATTATTTCACCTTTTGAATCGCCGATCAAACCATCAGACATGTGCCTCTCCTTTAAGAACTATTTCGATTATTTTCTATTTCCATTATAACATATTTATTTCGCCAAAATCCTGGTATAGTATTAATATGAATTATTTGAAAAAATTAGCAAAAATCATCGGTTTGTTTTTAGCATTGGCAATGGCTGTGGCGGTCATCATTTTTGGCTATTATTTTATTCAAGCCTTGCGCCAACAAAATTTAAAGGCTGAGGTGATGATAAAAAATCAACAATATCAAGTTGAAATGGTCAAAACTCCCATAAAAATGGCTGAGGGATTATCGGGCAGAAATGAATTAGCGACAAATTCAGGGATGCTTTTTGTTTATGACGACAAACAAAAGCGTGATTTTTGGATGAATAAGATGAATTTTGATTTGGATATAATTTTTATTGACGATAGTCGCGTGGTAGATTTTGTTACCCTGAAAAAACCGGAAAGTTCAAACAAAATTCCAAAATATACCAATCTGAAACCGGCAAATTTTGTTTTAGAAATACCTGCTGGTGAAGCGAAAAAATTAGGGCTAAAAATTGGCGACATGGTTGAAATTAATCAATCTCAATAATTTTGTGGCGCGATTTTTCGCCTTTTTGAATAGTGATTTGGCTTTTTTTAATTTTAAAATAATCAGCTAAAATTTCAACGAGAGCCTTGTTGGCTTTATTTTTTTGGGCAGGTTTGGTTAAATAAACTTTTAAGCCGTCTTCGGTTTCTTTGACGGTATTTAGTTTGGCTTTGGGAATAACTTTCACTTTAATAATTTTAGTCATTTTCTAAAAATAGCCCCTCTAAACCGGTTTTAGGTTCTAATTTGCGAATCATTTTAAGGTTTGATTTTAATAGTACAATTTCTCCGGTAGTTTCAATGGTGCCGGAAATTAAATGTCCACCAAGGGTTTTTTTATTTTCATCGCCCAAAACTGCGTGTAAATGGAATTTATAATCTGATTTTTGTTCTGAAATCATACCAGATAGTTGTAAAAGCTCATGGGCTTTTTTAAAATTTTGGGGTAAATATTCAGCTTTGGTTTTAAAAAAACCGAGCTCAAAATTTTTTAATTGTCCTAAAGCGGAAATAATAATGGCGGTTTGGATATGGTGATTTTGGCAAATTTGCTCTAAACTTTTGAACAAGTCTTTGTCTGGAAATAATCTGGTAATAATGAGATTGTTATTTTCTTGAGATTGCATTTTCGCCTCCTTGGATATTATATTGGAATTTTAAATCTGATTCAAATTATTCGATGTCGTCATTAAGGGATATAATCCCGCAAAGTTTTCTATTCTGACGCAGGGAAAGCGGGATTGTGAGTATCAAACCCATAAGAACCTCTCGCTTCGCTCGAGAACCTTGTTGCGTGCTTGCGCTACCCCTTCGGGGCGGCGGCTTCGCCTGGCAAGCGATGCAATAAAAAAATCCCGTCAAGGTAAAAAGTAAAAACCCTAACGGGTGACAAATTGGTTTAATTATTTAGCTAAAGTGCGTGAGGGACATTTCGGTTTTTTGGGTTTCGGCTGATATGTAGTTGGATCATCATATGGAGTACGCTTTCTATTATGGATCAGCCATTCTCGCAATTCTCGTTGATATTGTATTTCAGCATATTCATAATTTAACAGTTCCTGGGCGCAATTTTTAATTTGTTCGCAATTTTCAATTTCCAAACCATTCTCGAGCCGCAAGACTCCAGCCAAATCATATCGTGACCGGTCTGTCCAATCAGCTTGTATCTCTTGGAAGGCTTGTTCTGGATTCGCAATCAACTCTTGCAATTCGGAAAATCTTTTGACTTCATATTCTTTCTCTATCTCACTAGCTTTAAATGTGCCGATTGTGTAACTTGTGACGCCAGCATCAAGAAGTTCTTGCCTTCTGATAATCCATTTCAGTAAAATTGTACCAGCAGTTCGATAGTAATAAACCATTTCCCGATGATTTGGAGATGATTGGTGAAGATGTTTTCTCAAATCCGAATCTTCAAAATAACCGAAAACCTGACCTTTTTGGGGCATAATCTCTGATAATTCTCGATGCTTGGTCAGCAATTCATCTTCCGGGACATCAGGTGAGGCTAGCACTAAATCTACGATTTCCTGCAAAAGGCTTCTCGCCTGATCCGCAATGACTCGGTCAGTGGTGAGCTGCTTGACGGCCATTTGCGACACCTCCGGTGGTTGGGTTTTCAGTCGATCTGTATCAAAACCCGAAAGAAGATGCACGGCTCGTTCTGCTTCTCGTTGTTCTGCCTCGTTAACGCAATATGTTCCACCAGAATTATTGGGATGTTTTATCTGCGCTCGAATTCGTTCAAATTTTGCATGAATCGGCGTCCAAACCCGGTTTGGCCGTCGTTTTCGCAAACCTCTCACCTCCGTAGGCATTAATAACATTATAATTTAAAATTTTCAAAATGCAAATAAAAATTAGAAAAAATTTGACTTTTGGAAATATCATTATAAAATTATATTTAAGGAGAAAATTACCAGCAACACAGTGCTGGTTGATATACGCACAAACAGATGGTCAAGCCTTGTTGTCAAGAAGTGAGAGGGCTTGGCAGTTCTGTTTGATCCTGTCACAGAAGGAGGTGATAGATAGACCACACCAAGAGGATGCCGTTAGACAGGACTCGGTCAGGGATCTCAGGGAACTCGGATCAAGAATCGGATGACGGGATCTACTGGGTCAGAAAGTGCTTCGGATCACGTGGACAGGTGGATCGGTCACAGATCGTGGTCGTGTTGTACCCGGGGGAGGATGCTCTAAGGTCGACAACGCGGTCAATGAGGATGTCGTAGTCCAAGTGGAAATGCCCATGCGGGCTTGTGGTCCAAGTAGTCTCGCATCCTCCCCCAGTCGCTCTTCCAGCTTCACCCTGATACACCCGACGACCAAACGTCGTTCCTGCCGGCTAAACCCGTAAATTCGTGCGGGTTTATGCCCCGGCCATCCTTCTCCAGTTGTGGAGAAAAACACCATGAAGAAGCTCGCCCTCTGCTGACGATCTACACCGTGGTCAACCCCAAACCTTCTCACCCCCGCATCGTTGCGGGACGCCGACCCTACTAAGGGAAGGATCACCAGTCTAACTGGAATCGTCGCACCTTCCCTTAGGCCCTCATCGCCTACACGTCTTGGCGCCAGCCAAGAGCACGACCAGAGGTCGGAGAGGTTCGTCCTCACCCCTCGCCCCGGCTATTGGAGTACTACAAAGAGCATCCTTAGCTGGAGCACCCCCGAGAGTACGAGAGCTTAGCGCGCTTTCATGCCCCCGGGGTTTCTTTTTTATTTAGAACAAAAAAATAAATTATGAGACCATAATATCCCTTTTAGAAAACCAAGCAGCACCAATAACAATTACAACCGCGGAAATGCCGATAAAAACTAAATACCCCCAGTGATCAATTTGATTATGGATTAGAGCTTTGGAAGGATTAAAATAATAAAAGAATGAGACATATTTTAGATCAGCAAGTTGCTCTTTAATTGAAGAAACAATATTTAAAACGTACATGACCACCAACAAGGCCCCGGAAATAAAATAGACTTTGCCTTTATCAGAAAAAATTGCCGACAAGAACATCCCAATGCTATAAATGACCAAACCAAATAAAAATGCCAAAAGCGCCATGGTGGCAAAATTTTCAAAAGTATAAGAAATTTTAAAAATCTCAATAATGGGAATGGCGATAAAGACCGAGAAAATGACAAAAACCACTAAGCTGGCTAGACCGGCCAAATATCGGCTAATAAATAATTTTAACCTTGAAATTGGCTGAGCTAACAAAATTTCAATCGTGCCTTTTTCAATTTCGCCAGCAAAAGCCGTGCCGGCAAAACCAACTGACATCAAAACTACTAATAATGGCCACATAAACGAAAATTGTTCGGTCGATAAAAAACCTTCAATAGTAGTGAAGTTGGCAATATCGAAATTAAAAGCCTTTAAAAAAGACTCGGGATAACTTTTAAACAATTGCTCCATGGCCGCTGATTGGTCTTTAAATGATGGGAACAAAGAAATATACATTAATAACAAGCCAATATTGACTAAAATATACACTAAAAAGACTGATTGTCGATCTTTTAAAATCCGCCAAAACACTGCTTTCATTATTTTTCTCCGCCACGATAAAATTCTAAAAAGACTTCTTCTAAAGTCGCATGGGTGATTTCTAAATCTTTAATTTGGTTTTTAGCTAATTTCTGCAACACTATATTAATATCGCCTTTAGAATTTAAAACTAAGCCATCTGGCAAAACTCGCTCAATAGCAACCTCTTTGGAAATAAAATCATTTTTATTGAATGTATTTTCAAAAATAACCGTAATAATGTGCGTTTTTTTGGCATGAAGTTTTTCAATATCTTCAAGCGCGATTAATTTGCCAGCTTTAATAATGCCAACTCGACGGCAAAGCCTTTCGACCTCAGCTAAATTATGAGATGACATAAAAATAGTGGTGCCTGATTTCTCTAAATCTTCTAAAATTTCATAAATGGTATTTTGTAATAACGGATCAAGCCCGACTGTGGGTTCATCCATAATGAGAATTTGCGGATTAGACATTAAAGCTAAAATTAAACCTAATTTTTGTTTATTGCCGGTTGATAAATGCTTAAATTTTAATTTGGGGTTAAAGTCTAATTTTTTACACAACTCGCGGACATTTTGAGACTTACCACGGATCGATTCCACAAAATCAATATGCTCCTGACCAGTCCAGCCATCATAAAGTTGAACGTTGCCGGGTAAATAACCGACTTTGTCCATTATTTTCACGCTTTGTTTTTGAGCGTCTTGGCTTAAAATTTTAATTTCGCCTGAGGTGGGTTTGATAAAATTCATTAGGCAACGGATAGTGGTGGTTTTACCAGCACCATTGGGTCCTAAAAAGCCAAAAATTTCGCCTTTTTCGACTTCAAAAGAAATGCCATCAACGGCTTTAGTTTTGCCAAAATGTTTTTTGAGATTTGAAACTTCAATCGCTTTCATTATTTTACAATATTATCTAGTTAGCCTAACTGGAATTTGAATTAAACCGATTTCACTGCTGTCAGCTTCAGAAACATCAAACAACTCCAGAATTGCATCCATTGGTGAACGACTTAAAGTTAAAGTGATCGTTTTGCGGTAAGGGGCGTTTTCAAAACTATCGCCGGTGACAGAAACAGCACCTTGCTTCAAAATTGGGCCGCGGCAATCTCTGAGTCGGTAATTAAATTCGCCTTCAAAAACCGTCGCCGTACCAGAAAAAGTCAAACTTAACCCAGAATTAATTGAATAATCCGCAGGGGATGTAACTTTAATGGTTGTACCCTTGGTCGGATTTTGAAGACAATGAACACTTTTTACGGTCTGACTAGTGCCTTGTGAAGTTGCTGAAGAGTTAGTTGATGTGCTTGTGTCAGAAGTGCTTGAGGTTGATTCTTCAGCATTTTTTTTCAAGGTATCAATTTCTCGGCGCAAATTTTCAATTTCCGTGCTGGCTTTTTTGCTTTGAGCGCGATAATAATAAACCCCATAGCTTGTGGCAACCAACAATAATACTAAAAGGATCGAACCAACGATTTTTAATATTTTCATATTTCCCTCATTAATATTATATCAATTTTTATAAAATCTAAAAGCGGGAAGAATCTTAAATTGGCGGAAAAAAAGAGCCGAGGCTCGAAAACTGGTGTTGTTGTCGAACAACGGCTGTTAATTTTTTTAAAATTGTAATTTTTTAATTGCTAAGGCAAGTCCCGAAATAATAATGGCAATTGCCAGAAGATACAACCCTAAACAAATCCAAATGTGTAGATTTTGCCCCAGAGAAATAGCGGCTCCAATCATTGAGAAACATCCACAAACAAACATAAAAATGCCTAAGCCAAACCAGGTTATCTTCATCTCTTATCCCTCCAGATTGATACTTTTTTAACTGTTTTGGCTTTTAGGATTTTATTTTCTGTGTCAAATTCTAAAATTTCAAATGTCTGTGCATCTACTTCAAACACAGTTACTTTCTGACCCGTGAATTGATTGGTTGCAAATGCTGTAGCGAGAATCATTTGTAAATTTAGTCCTTGTACTTTTTCAATACGACATTTCTTAGCATCATCTATATAAACGTCCACATAATCCCCAGCATACACCGTGAGAAGAGATATTTTTTCTGCCGTTGCCATCTCTCATCGCCTCCTGGAGTTTGTGGTTCGGCTTGATTCTAATCTTGCAACCGTGTTACGACTTGATTGCAAAGAACTTCAAACCGTTTGATTGCATCATGCGATAACCTTAAACTTGAAAGAGAAATTTTCCCATTATTATCGATGGCTTGGATAATCTCTTGGCAAGTAGGCACAACCACTTCTTGCAATTTATCAATTGCCTCGAGGTCATAATTGCCTTCCAAAGGAATTGAGAGATTGGCAGCTTGTTTGGAACAAATATCTCTGACTTCTGCCGAAAGCTCCTCAAATTTTGCTGGAAATGTGGTTAAAGGACGGCGATCATCTTCGTTGAGTTGCTCAAGAAAGTATTTAAGCTCTTCGGGCCCATGCATATGCATCTTCCAGACGCATTCAAGAATTTCCATAACTTCATTGGCTCTCACGAGATAAGCAGCAAGCATAATCCGAGTGACGACCGCTGGCATCTGTTCCATCTCTCATCGTCTCCATAAGTCTTCGATTTGATCTTGAACTTCTTGAGCCAAAGCCTTACCTTTATCGGTTAAAACCACCAAATCTTGATCATTTATTTCAACAATTCCAGCAACTACAGCTTCGTCAAGAATCGTGAGAGGATGATTGGCATCAAGTAAAATCGCAATTCCATAATCTGCTGATTTTACGATGACTGCTTGAAGTAATTCCAAATGTTTCTCACGAATAAGACAACTCATAACTTCATTAGAAACACCTAGATGATACGAGATTACATTTTCAATACCTTTCATAAACCCTGTAATGGTTTCTGGGCAGAGAATTTGCAAACGTGCTCTTTGGTAATCTTCTTCAGGCATACGACGGGTCCACATATCAATATAACAACACCCGCTTGCCTCTATTTTGTGTAAATCGTCAACTAGATCACCCAAAGTTTTTCTGGCTTGATTGTTTTCGCTCATCTCTCATCGCCTCCTGGGTAGGGGTTGTAAAAACCTGGACGGGCGAATATTACTGTTGATTTTGAAGATTCATAATCTCACGTGCGAGCATGTTTAAGTAAGTGCAAGCATAAGTTCTCATTAAAAATGCTTGAGGAACGCGATACCCGCCATGAATCTCTGCCCGCAAAACATCAAAAATACCATGCCAAGAATCATCTGATCCGGAAAAATCGCCCTTGGCGAAAGGCTCAACTGTTTGGCGTTTACAATTGATCTCACTGCGTTCCAATTCTACATCTCTTTCGAGAACAAAATTAGAGGTATCAGTGTAGGGCGGGAATTTAATTAAGAGCAGGGCGCCTGAACCTGGACCAAGACTGATATAATCAGAATCAACCCAATTACATTTTCGATCATGACCATTATCAGCGTCCAAAAATTCACCAAGCCATTTCATTCTTTCTTTAATGGGAATATATTTTAATATTCGGGAAATTGGCGAATAAATTTCCTCGCCGACTCTTTCTCTGAGTTTTGTCGGTTCAGTGGGAGAATTTATCCATCTGCCTATGTCTTCAATAAACCCATCAAGACATTCTCCAAAAGCATTTCTTTCGATTTGGCAATTCTGCTCATGAGATATTTTTCCGGAAGAAATCGCTTCGATAATCGGTGGCCAAATCAGGATCGGCGCAATTTCAATTTGATAGCCAACCTTTTCCTCGCAAGGCGGTTTTGCCCTTCCATAATGGCATCGGCATTGATGACGAAAAGGAGTCATTGCCATGGGGAAGTTAAAACGATGCAGATAGGGCATAGGGTCTGCCATCTCGATTGCCTCCGTGGTGAGTTTTGAATCAGAATCAAGCACTTATTTCAAATACATTATCACCAACAGGCGTCACATGAAATGTCATACTATAATCAAAGAGTAGAGACACTGTCAACACGTTAATTTGTTTGTATGTTCCTTTAATTTTAACCTTACCGTTATTCTTTAATATAAAAGAATGCAAATCATCAACGGTAAGCGAACCAGCATCAAGAACCTCCTGCTCTTGACGAGATTCTGCCTCTGCCATCTCGATCGCCTCCTTGTGGTGTCGGATTACTATGTTTGCGCAAAACGTAAAAATTCAACAAGCAGCCATCCTACAAAAGTAGTATCAAAAAGGATAACAGAAAGACACACCATCGCTTCTTTGACACTCATCTCGATCGCCTCCTGGGGAGTTTGGGATTCCAAATTGTTAAAGTACTGGCTCTTCGTAATTAGGTAAATTATAGCATAATTTGGGAAAAATAAAAATAGGAACTGTCAAAGTTCCCCAAATTTTCAATTTTAGATTTGTTGTTTGTAATCTATTGTTGATTATCCACTGTTAATTGCTTACTGTTAATCTATTCTATGCAGCAGTCGATCACTTTTTTAACCAAATCTCCCATTTTGCCGAGAACGCCTTTTTTGCTTTTGTCGTGAACATTTAAAGCTTGACCGCCAATTTTGCTAATTCCGGCCACGTCAATGGCACCCATATTAAGGCCCCAAAATAAAGAATAAAGTTGATATGATTTTGAAAAATAATCTTCAGCTTCTTTGTCTTTACCCATGGTTTGCGCTTTGGTGCCAACTTCCATCAAACGCATGGCGGCGGCTAACAAATGCTTTGACAGACACCAAATTTCGCCTTCCGGATTTTTGACTAATTTTTTAAGCAATTCTTTGCGCATTTCGCGGACTAAATTTAACATTTTTAAATACTTGGCTTTGCCGGTTTTTTCCGCGGTAAAGAAAAAATGTTCTTCAATTGAGACTAAATTCATGACGGCAATTGATAAATCTTGGTCGGATGACAGATCTAATTTCTGCTCCTTTTTCATCTTGCTTACTTTAGCTAATAATTGATCAAGTTTATCTTTTTGAGAAGAATTTTTTTTCGGCATAAGACCTCACTTTACTAAATTTCTAATTATTCTAATTGACCTAATTAACCTAACCAATCCCCAATTATTAAATGTCCAATGTCTAAATTTTGGTCATTTTTTTATTTTATTATTGGGATTTGATTAGAATAATTAGACTAATTGGGTTAATTCGACATTTTCCCTATTTTATTTTCTAGTGACAAAATAAAAAACTACGGTTAATAGAGCTAAGGGCAAAATTGGCATCACAATTTTTTGGAAGGCAAAATAAGCCCTGCCGCCATGACGTTTTTTCAAAAACGCATAAGTTAAATCACCAGCCAAAAAGAAAATGCTGCCGACGGCAAGTCCGAAAATAAGCTTATCAATTCCCCAAATTTTGTTTAAGGGATGTCCCAAGATTTCGGTATAATATAACGGAATTAAAATCGAGGTATAATAAACCAAAGCGACCACCAATAAATCGCCGGGGAAAGTGTAATGCCTTTTTTTCATCCAAGAATATGTCCACAGGGTCGTGGAAACAATTAAACCGCCAATCCAAAGACCGGAAATAGTATCATCAACGCCCAACCAACGCGAAAGTCCTAAGCTGGCGCCAACCGCGATTGTGCAAACCGGACAAACCGCCCCAACCTTGGCAATTGGCAAAAAAATTCCCACTAGGGGCGCTAAAATATATGAGAAAAATTTAATTAATTTAAATGATTTTTTCATAGCTTAAGATTTAGTATACTATATTTGGAAATAAATTAAAAGCCTAAGTTTTCTTTGAATTTGTCTAGGGTATCAGTACCTCGAACTCGAACTCGAGTTAATTCATAATTTTTTGACTGGTAATTATATCGGCCGACCTTGGTCGTGACCGCACCTAAATAGCCGGCATCTTCGACTAATTTAATAATTTCATCGTTATATTGGCCAGATGGGTAGCAGAAGAAGCTGGCAGTTATGCCCAAACGAGATTCGAGTTGGGATTTGCTTTGGAAAATTTCTTTGGAGGCTTTATCGAGGCTGGCATTGGTTAAGTTTGGATGAGACAAAGTATGAGAACCGATAGACCAACCGGCATTTTTTAATGCCACCAAATCGTCCCAAGTCAAATATCTAGTTTTGCCAACATCATTGACAATGACAAAAACCGTGGCTGAATATTGGAATTTTTGCAGAATTGGCAAAGCATTTTCAATGATATCTTTATAGCCATCATCAAAAGTGATGATAAATTTTCGAGCCTCTCTTTTAGTAAATAATTCATCTAAATTAATGGTGCTAAAACCTAAGCTTTTCAAATAGCCGATTTGTTCTTCAAATTTGACCGGTGACAAACTCAAGCTTTGTTCGAGTTGGCTATCGGGACTTGGGTTGATTCGAATATGGTGATACATCAAAATTGGCGATAAACTCCAAACACCATTTGTGCTCACTTCTGGCAAATTCGCCTCCGGGCCAGCGGGAATCGCGTAAAAAGGATAAGAATTATTGGTAATAGGATTTTGATTTTCATAAAAAAAGAAGGCTAACGCGGAAATTAAAAGCAAACCAAAAATTGTAATCACGATGATTGCCGCGACTCTCAATTTTTCTCCAATTTTTTGAAGATTTGAAATATTATAAATTATTTACTGTTATTTATAACGCCGTTGGCCGCTTCCACGATGACTCTAGCTAATCTTTTTGCCTGAGAAATATCGGTTTGGTTCCAAGCCCAATTTACTGTCGAGGTAAACTGAGAATTGCCGGTGGCTTGCGCCAAGGCATACCCACGGTCATATTCGGCTTGAGAAATATTTTGCAAACCATCATGCAAATCAATAATTTCGCCCAGATATTTTAGAAAATTTGCATAAGCGGTGGCGGTGGTGTTTTGTGATACGTAGGTTTTGTTAGCATCTGCTAAAGTCTTTTTCTCTGCATCAAGTTTAGTTTTGGCAGTTTGGCAGGTTTTTAGTTGATCTTTAAGCTGATTAGTAAGATCTGTTGAAGATGAGGTCGCTGAAGAAAGTTGATTTTCTAAATTTTCTTTTTCTTGGGCTAAGGTTTTATACAATTGACGTTGGTGATAATACAAATAACCTAAAGCACCCGCTCCTAAGAAAAAGACAATTGTCAGCACTAACATTAAAATAAAAATTCGCTTGGACTTGACGGGGTCGTTTACAAACTCCATTTCCCTCCTTTTTCCCACATATTAGGGAAAATAACAAAATAATATTATCTAATTTAATAATGCAATAATTTATAAAATTGTCAAATAACCAAAAAGGCCATAAAAAAATCCGCCTCGGGCAATATTTGCCTCCTAGAGGCGGACTTGGCTCTTCCTCATAAATGAGGAATGAGATCGAGTCTGCATTTCTAATCTTATTATACTCTATTGTTTTTTATTGTCAAGCCGGTTGTTGGTTCTAAAAAAATAAATTGACTATAATATTATTTTCGCAACCTTTGCTGAGAAAACGCTTAAAATTCAGTAATTTATATTCTTGGGATTTACCCTAACCTCAATTGCCTGGGCTTTTTAGCTTTGATAATTTTAATTATTTCAACCCAAAAGATTGCTAAGAAACAAACTCCAATTACGAGCAACCAATAAGCGGCCGGCAATGGCGTTGTTCCCAAAACTTTATTAATATATGGGGCATAAACTGCCATAAAAACCAACACAAAACCCAAGGCAATGGTAATTATTAAAATGTAATTTTCAAAAAAATGAGCAGTTTTCAAGATGGTTTGCTTTAGATTTTTAAAAGCAAAGATATAGATTAAACTTGAAGACGCAACTGCGGCGAAAACCACGGTTCTGGCCAATTCTAAGCTGGCGTTAATATGTAAAAGGTACCAAAAGATAAAAAGCCCTGATAAGCCGACTGTAAAACTAACTGTCAAAATCAAAAAGATCGTGGAACGGTCAAAAATCTCTGTTTTTTGAGTTTGAAGCGGGGTTTGCGCCATTAAACCATCTTCTCTGGCTTCAAAACCTAAAACAATACCAGGCGGACCGTCACAAATCAAATTGGACCACAAAATTAAAACAATAGTAAGAGGCGCGGGAAAATTCAATAACATAGCGCCAAAAATTAGTAAGATTTCGGCGAAAGAATTAGACAAAACATAACTAATGACTTTTCTGATATTGGAAAGAATTAAACGACCTTCTTCGCAGGCAGCGACAATGGTTTTAAAATTGCTATCAAGCAAAATTAGATCCGAAACTTCTTTGGCCACATCCGAGGCATTTTCTACAACCACGGCAATATCAGCTTTTTTTAAAGCTAAAGCGTCGTTAACCCCATCTCCAGTCATTGCCACCACTTCGCCATTTTCTTGCAAGGCTTCAATAATTTTTAATTTTTGGTGCGGGGTAATTCGAGAAAAGATAATAATTTTATCTACCCTTTCCCTTAACTCATGGGTGGTGATTTTTTCTAATTCCTCAGCTTCCATGATATTTTCCGGTCCAATTTTAAAACCTAAATTCTGGGCCACTTTTTCGGCGGTGACGCGGTAATCACCGGTCACAATTTTAATTTTTATGCCAGCCTGCCGACATTCATCAATGGCATGTTTTACCTCGGGTCTGAGGGGATCGGCAATTCCGACCAAGCCCAACCAAGTAAAATTTTCTTTTAATTTTAAATCACCCCGAGACTTATAAGCCGAACCTAAGACTTTTAAGCCAAGTTTGGCCCATTGTTCAACCTTGGCTATAATGATTTCTTTCTCTTCGTGATTGTGTTTGCAAAAATTCAAGACAATTTCTGGTGCTCCTAAAATATAGGCGGCCGTATCACGATTAATCTTTCTAATCACCAAAGAATGTTTTTTGTCGCTATCAAAGGGTTCTTCATAAATTTTATAGCTTGAGTCTAAAATTTTTTGCGGATCAAATGAATCTTGCGTTTTAGCCCAATCCCAAAGACTTAATTCTAAGCTGTCTTTTTGTTGGTTGGATAAAATTAAGGAAAGTAAAAACTGCTTTGGTTTTTGGGTAAAAACTTCAGTAACTTGCATTTTGCCTTGAGTTAAGGTGCCGGTTTTATCGGTGCAGATGACTGAAGTTGAGCCTAAGGTTTCAACAGAAAGTAATTTTCTAACTAAACCTTTTCTTTTGAGAATTCTTTTCATGCCCAAGGACAAAATTACCGTTACCGCCACCGGTAAGCCCTCAGGAATAGCTGCGACTGCCAAAACCGTGGCAACTCGCAAGATGTGCCAAATATTATCATTTTGAAACAGGCCAAAAATAAAAATAGTAATGCAGATGAAGGCAACAATATAGGCTAATTTTTGCGAGAATTTTTCCAATTTTATTTGCAAAGGAGTTTTTTCAGTTTTTATTTCGGAGAGGCTTTTACTAATCTTGCCCATTTCTGTATTCGCGCCGATTTCGGTGACTTTAAGAATTGCTTGACCTGCCACCACCGTGGTACCCATGAAAACTTGGTTTTTCCGGCCCATATCCTTTTCAACCGCTTCTTCTTCTCCGGTCAAGATTGCTTCTGAAACCAATAAATTATTAGCCTCCACTAATTTGCCATCGGCAGGAATCATATCGCCGGCAGTTAAGACCACTAAATCACCTGGCACTAAATTTATAATCTCAATTTCCTGACGTTTTGCCTCGCGAATCACGAAAGCTTTAGGTTTTAAAATATTTTTTAAAGCGGCCATGGTTTTTTGCGCTTTGTATTCTTGATAAAAACCCATCAAGGCATTAAAAGTGATGACAATTAAAATCAGGCTTAAATCAGTGTATTCTCGAAAAATTAGAGAAATCACGGCGGCAAAAAGTAAAACATAAATTAAAGGGCTTTCAAACTGGGCAAGAAATAACAAAACGGCCCCAGGCCCCTCCTTTTGGGCTAAAATGTTGAGTCCGTGTTTTTTTCTCAATTCCAAAACTTGGTTTTGAGTCAAACCTGAAAATCTAGTCATTCTACACATTATTATAAACGAATTTTTGGATAAAAACCAATAAATTTAAAGAGCAAAATGGATTACTAAATACAAAACTGCCATTCCTAAAATTGTCATAAAGGTTGTCCAAATTGTGGGATGACGATGGTGGCTTTCTGGAATTAGATCAGAAGCACCAACATAAAAGAACAATCCCGTGAAAATAGCCAAAATTAAACCTAAAATTGATTCGGAAATAGTTATAAATAAAGTCATAAATATGCCCACAGCTGGTGCTAAAGCATTTAAAACCAACCAAGAGATTGCTTCTTTCCGATGGCCTTTATTTTTCAGAATCATACTTACTGAATTAATTCCATCAGAAAAGGAATGAGATAAAACTGCGGCTGCGACAACCCAACCTACGGCCGGTGAGACTTTAAAGGCCATGCCAATACCAAAACCATCTAAAAAGCTATGAAACGATAAAGTCGCCGCCCCAAGCTTGCCGCGATGACTTGGTTTTTCGCAATCATCTTTTTGGTGCACATGCAAAGAAAAGGCACGGTCTAAAATCATATATAATGAAAAGCCTATCGCCATAAAAAGTGCCACAAAATTAAAGCTATAATCTTTGGTAGCCAATTCGATCGACTCGGGTAATAAATCGAAAAAAGCCACGCCAATCACTGCGCCAGCGGAAAAACCTAAAATTAGATGAAGCTTGTCTCGAAAACGAATTGCGAACAAGCCGCCTAGCAAGATGCTTAAAATTATAATTACGATGACTAATAAAATCATTTTCGACCCCTTTTTACCAACCTCTTATATCTTATTTTAACACAAAAAAGGGCATTAAAGGGATTTAATCATATCAAATCACTCCAATGTCCTTAATTTCAATTAAATTATTTTTCAGAAATTTTTTCAATTTCACTAATTTTCCAACGGTTGCTTGCAAGGCTTAATCTAAACTTCCAAATTACTTCTTTGGGAGCAGTATAAAACTCGCCCTTAACCTTAACAAGGGCTTCGTTTTCAATAGCCACTTCGGAAATAATTGAGTAACTTTTTGGCCCATTGGCAACTTGATAGCTTTTCGGCAAGGTTGGATTTTGGAAGGTGGGATTAACAATTAAATTTACTTTTTCAGGGACAACATAGCCCTTGGCCTTAACATAATCAACATTAGAATTTGGCAGACTGGCTAAAGTTAATTTCAAGAATGTTTCGACGGTTTGTGCGGGGGTTAGGGTTGGTTTTAAAGGATTATTTTCAGATTCTTGGGAAGTTGAAATGCGACTGAAGCAAACTTTTTGCCAACAATAAAATCCCAAAGTTGTTAATATCGCTAAAACAGAAAAAATAATAACAATAATCAAGAAAAACTTAAAGCGACGATTTTTTTTAGATTGTGCCATCATCTCTCCCAAATTTTGGTTATTGAGTTAATTGAAAGGTATTTGCAGAATCAATTGACCAATCCCAGTCTTGACGATATCCTTGGCCATCTTCTCGCCAAATCCACCATTCGATTCCATCTACATCAATAAAAGCGCCGGGCGGTGCCCAAGACAAACCATTATGCCAAGTATCTCTGACGGCATAAAATTGATTATTACTTTGGTCCACATAATAGCCAAAGGCAACCACCGAATGACCAACCACGCCATCAGGTGAATCTGCAAAGACACTGAACATTACCGGTCTGTCAGCATCAATTTCGCTTTTAAAATTATCATAAGTATAATTATCGTAAAAAATATCCTTAAGTGTGGCAGTGTTCTGATAAGCTTCTTTTAATGGGCTTGGCAAGGCTGGATCATCCCAAGCGGCATAATCATGCAAACCTGGCGCGGCCATTGAGGTGTATGTCAAATAACCAACTGTCTGCATAAAATCTGCTAATGATTGCGGATTATGACCCACATAAGTATTTCCAGCATCGACAAAAGCCTGACTCGCCACCATCGCTTGAGTCCTTGCATTCCAAACATTGGCATCGCCAATAAATAGATTTTGATATTGCGAAAATTGGTCCCAATATGCAATCATATTTCCACCAGAAGTTGGGGTGCAACCATGATACCAAGGATAATCAGTCATACCAGATAGAACTTTTTTGTTTTGTCCTGAACACCCTTCATCAACTAAACCCGAACAATTATCGTCAATACCATTTGAACAAGTCTCAGTGACTCCAGGATGTATCGAAGCGTTATTGTCATTGCAGTCATTGCCCCCTTCACCAGCTGAGCCATAATTATCACTGTCAGCATCAATAATGGTATTTAAAACATACCATCTTTGAGAAGTAGTGCTTATTACTCTAACTAATGAAATTTCGTCATGATTATCACCTTTAAAATCGCCGAGATACCAAACATCTCTCGAATTACCAAAATCCGCAGCCCAAATTTTTAAGTTTTCGAAAACAACACCGTTTGAATAAAAAATATACCATCTTTTAACAATACTGCTCACGTTTCGAACCATGACCAAATCTGAACGATTGTCTTTATTGAAATCTCCCACAAACCATGAGTCACCTAAATTGCCAAAATCCGGTGCCCAGATAGTGGGAGCTAAAAAACTGGTTCCAGACGATAGCGAAATATACCATCTTTGAACTCCAGCACTGACATTTCGCACCAGGGCTAAATCTGAGCGGCTGTCAGCGTTGAAATCTCCCGCAAACCATTTATCGCCTAAATTGCCAAAGTCGGGAGCCCAAATAGCGGCGGTGCCAAAATCTGAACCTGATGATAAAATTGTATACCATTTTTGGGTGCCGGCGCTGATATTTTTTACCAAAGCTAAATCTGAGCGGCTATCAGCGTTGAAATCGCCGACAAACCATTTGTCACCTAAATTGCCAAAATCCGCTTCCCAAATTGCGGCCGCGCCAAATTCAGTACCGGTTGAGGGTAAAACATACCAGCGTTGTGCGGCTGAGGAAACATTTCGCACTAAAGCTAAATCATCCTTGCCGTCCCCGGTAAAATCTCCCACAAACCAGGAATCACCTAAGTTGCCAAAATCCGCTTCCCAAATTGCGGCCGCGCCAAAACTTGTCCCAGTTGATAATTTAACATACCAACGTTGGGTAGAAATGGAAACATTTTTAACAAAAGCCAAATCATCTTTGCCGTCTCCGGAAAAATCACCCACAAACCAGAAATCTTGGGAGGTATTTGCCGAGTTTGACCAGACTGGAGCTGCTCCAGAAAGAGCAGATGCCAAAGTGCCAGCTTCTAATTTTTGGACAATCCGAGGCAGGACAAATTTTAAACATTTATCCAAATATAAATATTCAATCGCAAAAACGACCACTAAAAGCAAAAAAATGATGGTTAATTTTGAGAAACGATTTGTCTTATTATCCTTGGATTTCATTGATTCGGTAATTAAATAGAACCAGATTTCAATATATATCTTAATTTAATTGTATGTTATTCAAATCACCTGTCAAGTTGAGATAAATTTGTGATTTTTAACATATCAATCAAATAATTTTTGGGTTAAAATGGAGTTAATAATAATATTTGGAGGTAAAATGGCGGAAAATGAAATCGGAATGGGCTCAGATAAAAAAGGCTCATACTACCATAAAAGGCCAGTCTGGCAATGGATTTTAATTTATTTGATAGCGGCTGGCGTGATTTACTATTTGGTTTATTTGCTCTTTTTTAATAATAAAATTAGCTACTAAAAATAAAAAAAGCCGCGAATTGGGCAAAAGTTGGTGTGCCTAATTGCGGCTGGTTGGATTAAGGTTGTTGGTGTTCTAATGTTTTGATACGGAGTTTCTTGGTTTCTTGATCGAATATTCTTGCGATCTTCATTAAAGTTGTCTGAGTGTCAGGAGAATATTTAGATGTCTGACTCAAATATCTGCCACGACGGACTGATTCCTGAAGCATTACTGCTTCCTGATCGTTATAACCAAAGAACTCACCATGGACGACAACAGCATTTCCACTTGCCTGAAGATTACCGAATGCTTCATGGATATAATAACAATGCGGACCCCGAGGAGTTGGGTTAAAATGCAAACATTTACTGTCAAGAAACCGGTAACAATCTTCTTTGGTTTGGAAAAGTGCGTTCATCATCGCTTGTGTCGGAACCACCCAAAAGCGTCCGTCAGGTGGAATTATAGAAAACGCCATCACTGATTGAATAATCTCATACAAACTCAAGCGATTGTCTATGGCAGTTGCCTGATCAGTCATCGGCTGATTCCTCCCGGGGGGTCTGATAATGAATCAGTTAATTTATTATCTCAAATAAATTTGAAAAAATCAAGATTATATAGTAAAATAATGATATAAAATTTGATCCGGTGTAGCTCAGTGGTAGAGCAGCTCGCTGTATATCGTTGCAGCCCCCAAAGGTAACTTTGAGGTGAAAATCGGGTTAATTGTCGGGAAGCCCCGCTTAAGTGAGGTAATCCGCAGCCAAGCCCGCCGAAGAGGCGTGGAAGGTTCAGAGACTATACGCCCGATTCCGCACCCGTCAATTTGACGGACGGAAATGAGATAGTCCACTCCTAAAGGTAACTTTAGGGTAAAGTGTAACGAGAAGGTCGCTGGTTCGAATCCAGCCACCGGAGCCAAATCAAAACATCTCAATTTTATGAGAAATTTTGATTTGTTTTGGCAAGGGCGAGAACCCATGGCGTAAAACATCGTCAAATAAAAAAGTGACATTTTAGCAAAAAGTTTAAAGAATTAAAACATTTTTGTATCGAGACGGGCTTTAGCCCTTTGAATCGCCTCATCGGCGATCCAGCGAAGAGGTGAATCCCTGCCCCGGAGCCACGAAAAATGACTCAGCCATAAAATGACTCAGCCACGCTTCGCTGTCTCGTAGCGATAGAAAGGACGCAAATAATCATGCCCAACCCAGAAGAAGAACAGCCATATCTTACTCCAAAAGAAGTCGCCCGCTTTGATCCCTATGGAGTTAGAAAACAAGCTTTAGCCAAAGAAGCTGAGTCTTTAGAATCCCAAACCCCAGAACCAACTCCAGAAGAAGCAGTTGAAAGACCAGATATTATTGAAGCTTCTGAGATTATGAAAGATGACTTTTTTGGTCCAGAAGAAATAGGGAAAGCCTTTCAAGTAGAACTAGATCCAAATGAAATCCCGGCTCAGCCCTTCTCAAGAGAAGAACTCAAACACTTTCAACAAGAAGGATATTTTCTCTCCCTTAGAATTGATCATGATAAAGATGGTAAGCCTTTAACTATTCAACAGCTTAAATCTCTCTATGAACTAGACCCCAAAGATCAAGCTGTCAGAATCTTCTATCAACAAGATTGGTATGAAAAACCAGAAAACTCTGATCCTTTCTACACCACCCAAATCCCTAAAGTCCAATGGGCTTTAACTAAAAAAGAAATCCTGCCTGATTCAACCTCTAAAACTCATCAAGATCAAGAAACCCTCTTGAACCAATATACTCAACAACAATCTCCTCACTTAGAATCAGATCATACTATCCAAAGAAGAGAAGCCGTAGACATCGCCTATGATCTAGCATTAGCCTATTTATCCAAAGGTCAAAAACAACTCCCTACAAGATATGATTGGTCTAAAACCCAACTTACTCAAGGGGCGGTTTCCGGCTTCTTTGCTCCTCTTGGCCACTTTGATGCGAGGGGTTTCGTTGTTCATGCGGTTCGAACTGGGGATTCTGATGGCGATTTGGGGGTTTGCCCCTCGGTAGTTTCTGAAATTGAGACTTGATCTTTGAATTTTTGATATCTTTTGTCTCTTTTGATGTTTTGGTTTTCGTTTTTTTGAAATTTAAATGAGACACTCATCAATCCCTTTTTATGGTGTCTCATTTGTCTCATCCGCCTTGGCGAGCCTTCGGCGAGA